>PADU01000046.1 GCA_002700485.1 SAR116 cluster bacterium
GCCAGCCCCTTTGTCTGGACCAGACGGACAAATTTCGGGCGGGTCTTTTTCTGCCTGTATGGGCCTTGCCCGTTATATTCAATCTGCTGAAAACTAAAATTGAGGGGTAAAGTTTTGCGTTACACATTCTCCTTGAACCAGTTGCCAAGACGACCAAAAAGGCCGGGGCTAGAGCTACTGGAGAGCGGCGTCTGCCTGATCTCGTCTTCAGCAGATTGAATATAACGGGCAAGGCCCATACAGGCAGAAAAAGACCCGCCCGAAATTTGTCCGTCTGGTCCAGACAAAGGGGCTGGCGGCCTTAGCGNNACAGCCTTGTTCCANAATTNAGAGACGAAATCTGACATACCAGTCAACTGACTNGCCCCGCCTGTCAGTGCNAGATTATAGGTGCGTNCTGGTCCNAGACCATTTGTATGCAGNAGCTGGTCTACNGCTTCCAGAATTTCTTCGCAGCGCGTNCTGATAATGTCACTTANAAATTGTCTNTGNATCACTTNTCCNCCGGGNAGGGTTANNTGNTCTCCAGCAGANACAATATTCGANAGCACAAAATTATCNCCCTGACTNGGAAAAGNNAGGCTTTTAANATGTTCTGCACTGGTTATGGNNGGCAGAACAGATCCCTCAATCGCTTTCANNCGTTCGGCCTCACTAANAGNGATNGACAGCATCTTTGCAATATCACGGGTGANATTCAGACCGCCCATGCGGATGGTGCCGGCAAAACGGANTTGTCCTTCGGANAAAATCGCNANNGACGTTGTNCCGCCACCAANGTCAATTAAAAGGGTGCCCAGNTCGCGGTCATCTNNTGTNAGGCAGGCATGGCCNGCCATNACTGCGCTGTGATGGATGGAACCCAGTTCNAGATGGCATTGCTGGACNGCCTGAGCAAAATTCGCATAACTGGTCTGAGAGACAGACAGCTGTGAAAATTGAAGGCTGAGTNGCCGTCCACACATGCCAAGNGGGTTTTCAATCTGCNTTTGATCGTCGAGCTGGTACAATCCAGGNTGGTTTTGNATCCGTANGTGTCCTACCGGNAGNTTCTGATGACTGTTAGCGTGCGCAATCCGNTGAATGTCNCGACGGCTNATNACCTGATTATGAATGTCAATGGTCTGGACATGTTNGGTCACTGCAGGATTGCCACCTGGCGTNACAATATGAATTGTGGATATAGTGATGTCAGCATTGCGTTCAGCTGCGCTAACGGTTTTTCCAACAGCNGTGCTGAACTTATTCATATCAGTAATTTCGCCCTGCTTCACCCCTTCTGCGGCATGCATGGCCTGACCCAGCAATAGGATGNCATTNGCTGATGAACGCTGAGCGATGAGACAGGCNAGCTTTGAAGAACCNATATCCAAAATTCCNAATGGGCTNCGCGNAGCCATTTTTGATGAGACAATCATGTCTTGCTCCCNTTGCCTCTNATAGGGATATTCGGCTCAACCACAAGCTGGNCNGGAACCCGCAGATCAATTGCGGCAAGNTCACGNTCTGTNATTGCTGTATCCCGTTCTAGTATAGCNAGACG
The DNA here is from genome assembly GCA_002700485.1 of SAR116 cluster bacterium. GTDB lineage: Bacteria > Pseudomonadota > Alphaproteobacteria > Puniceispirillales > Puniceispirillaceae > JADHLI01. Next base: position 1,544 of record PADU01000046.1, read on the forward strand.
NGACCAGGCNAGAACCGGGTCCTCTTCTGGAAGCTTNATTGTTAGCCCAGAACGCATNTGAACATCCCATCTGCGTTCTGCTATNANCTGAACCGCCCATACATCTGCAAAAATTTCAGGCTCTGNTNCCAANATGCCCAGCAGCACATTTGNGCGTTCGGCTGCNCCTNTTCCTGAAACAACCACAAGATGTGAAAAGGCAGAAACANTTGCCCCNNTNATNANCACGCCTGCNTNATCGATTAGCTGATGACCGGCNGNGGTTTGTAGCAGNGCAACAGGATGNCGTTCAATCAGTTTCACGGTNAGCTTGTCTGGCAGGTGTCGNCTGACNACAGCATCTTTCACCCATCCAAGGTNAAGCAATTCACGGCGAATCGCAGTAAGNTCAATGGAGAAAATGGACTGGTCANGCCATTTAGCCAGCACCGAGCGGATAGCNGCAGATTCTGTNTGGTTGNGTCCACTTACCTCAATNNTCTGCAGCGCAAATCCCTTGCTGATGCTGAANAGGGNCAGCTCATTANTAATCTGNTCGGCCTTCAGATAAACTGCCCCGCCGGACNCNGANAGNAAGGTGAAGGTGAAAAAGGCGAAATAGTTTTTCCAGCTGACCNGCGCAGCAGGTTTGTCTGTTGTCTTTCGTNTNCAGATGCTGATTATTCGTCGCATTGCGCAATCTCCAGCAAATGGTTGACAAGNTCTTCNCCTGAAATTCCGCAAAAGGCAGCCTGCTCGGGNGTTAGGGATGTGGCAGTCATTCCAGGTTGGGTGTTAATCTCCAGCATATAGAGCTGGTCCTCGTCCTCATCCCAGATGAAGTCGGCCCGTGCGACACCACGGCACCCTAGAATAGCNAAGGCGCGTTCCGCCCATCCGCAGCTCAGTTCAGTGACTTCTTCAGGCACATCAGCAGGCACGGTATGTTGAGAGCCGCCAACTTTGTATTTGGCATCAAAATCATAGAACTGCCCGGGNACATGAATTTCAGTCACACATAAGGCACGGCCATCCAGAACAGAGACAGTCAACTCGCGACCGGTTATATATTCTTCAGCAATCAATTGCGTATTTGCGGCCCATTGGCTCCGTTGAGGCGCGGGCATGCCTTCTTTTACAATCACGACGCCAACAGATGAGCCATCATTACGGGGCTTGATGACATAATCGCCGGTATAGTCAGCGGGCTGAACATAGGTATCTTCCTGCAGGGTCAGAAGTGGTGGAACAGTAATGCCGACTGAACTGAAAATCAGGCGCGAGCTGATTTTGTCCATTGCGGTAGCAGAGGCTAGCACACCACTGTGTGTATAAGGGATGTTCAGTATATTCAGCAGTCCTTGAACAGACCCGTCCTCACCGATCTGTCCATGCAGCGCATTAAAGACACGATCTGGCTGAATGTCATCCAGCTTATCCAATACATTCCTGTTCAGCTCAACTTCTACAGAATCCCAGCCGGCAATACGGGCGGCCTTACTGCAGAAGCTAGCAGATACGCGGCTAACCGCAGCTTCAGAAGTCCAGCCGCCCATTAGAACGGCAACTCGGCGATCATGTGCGGCCATCTTCTGCTCCTGTTGCTTTTTGGGGTGGGGTCAGCCTACCCATGCGCCTAATTTCCCATCTAAGCTCAGTGCCGGAGTGTGCAATAACAGCAGCGCGGACGTCCTCTCCTAGCTGTTCAATATCTGCAGCTGTGGCGTTGCCCTGATTAATAAGGAAATTACAGTGTTTTTCTGATACTCTGGCGCCGCCCCGCTGCATGCCGCGGCACCCGGCATCATGGATCTGTTGCCAAGCTTTTCTGCCATCTGGATTGGCAAAAGTTGATCCGCCTGTGCGGACACCAACAGGCTGGCTGGCTGCCCGGTTGGACAGCATCTGTTTCATGGTCGCCCTAATTTTAGTCTGGTCAGCTGGCTGGCCCCTTAGCCGGGCTGATGTGATGACAACATCCTCTGGAACCTTGCTGCGCCGATAAGATAGCTGGAGATCTTTCGGTGTAAGCAACACAGTTTCGCCGCTGTGGGTCATGCCCTCTGCATCGATCAGCACATCTTTGAACTCTTTACCGTAACATCCGGCATTCATGATGACGCCACCACCAATGGTACCAGGAATAGAAACCAGAAATTCAAGCCCGCCTACACCGGCCTTTGCTGCATAACGGGCGACTTCGCTGTCTGCACATCCTGCCTCTGCATGGATAACCGTGTCGTTATGCTTAATTCTGGTCAAAAAGGCAGAGAGATGAATGACGACACCCGCAATACCCCCGTCACGGATAAGTGAGTTTGACCCAGCCCCTAGACAGGTCAGTTGCACATCAGCTGGGCATTGTTTCAAAAATGTCTGCAAATCTGAAATATCTTGGGGGCTGAACAGCCAGTCTGCTGGCCCACCAACACGCATCCATGTCAAGCCTGCCAATTCTGCCATTGGTAGAAATGTCCCCTTCAAACCAGAAAACCTCTCAGCAGACAGCATTATAAGTCCCCTTTTTGACTAGTAAGGCTGGATTGAGCAGTCGACTGACGCGATGTATGCAGACGGTCCAGCTCAGCGGGTAAATCAGATGCCCATTGCGTGATGGATCCTGCACCTAGGCACATGACTAAATCACCTTCCTGCGCAAAGCCAAAAACGGACTCAGCCAGATCACTTGGTGTATCCAGCAAATGAGCTGAGCGGTGGCCATAAGCGCGCAGCCCCTCAGCTAGTTGTTCCTTTTCAAAATCCTCAAGCGGGGTTTCTCCCGCAGCATAGACATCTGCAACAATGACGTGGTCTGCTTCATTGAAACAGGCGCAGAAATCAGCAAACAGATTCCGCAGCCGTGTATACCGATGTGGCTGAACAACAGCAATCAGCTTGTTTTCGCCACAATACATGCGGCCAGCATCTAGTGCGGCCTTTATTTCTACAGGATGATGGCCGTAATCATCAATAACCGTGATGCCACCTGATATGCCNTTGATATCAAAGCGCCTGCCAATACCCTTNAACCGGGCAAGGCCTGAACNTATNAGTTCGGTATCAAGACCCATCTCAAGACAAACAGCNAGGGCNGCCAGACAATTCTGNACATTATGTTCACCCAGCATCGGGAAGGTGACGTNATCCAACCGGCNAGNATTTATNCCNAGGCGNTCTGANANCANCACATCAAAAGTCATATGTCCGTTGTCGTGGCGCAGATTAGCNGCCCTGATNTCCGCATTTGTTGACAGACCNTAGGTTATNACTCGCCGGTCGGAGATGGTCGGTAGAAGCCGCTGAACCGCNGGATGATCGATGCATAAGGTNGCAAAACCGTAAAANGGAATAGAGGAAATAAAATTNGCNAAAGCCTGTTCCAGNTTTTCAAAAGAGCCATGAAAGTCAAGATGTTCAGGATCNATATTGGTTACAATTGCTACTGTGGGTTTCAGTCGGGAAAATGACCCATCGCTCTCGTCAGCTTCAACCACCATCCAGTCGCCAGCCCCCAGACGGGCATTGCTGCCCCAGCTAGAAATTATCCCGCCATTAATGACCGTCGGGTCCAGATGAGCGGCATCAAATAGGGTAGAGACAAGGGATGTCGTTGTGGTTTTACCATGTGTGCCTGCCACAGCGACAGACCAGCGTAGCCGCATCAGTTCACCAAGCATTTCTGAGCGATGAACAACCGGCAGGAACTTGCTACGCGCTTCAATTAGCTCAACATTGTCATCTTTAATCGCAGTTGAAATAACAACTATAGACACGTTGTTCAGATTTTTGGCCTGTTGCGGCGTGNTGACTTTAATTCCAGCGGCGCGCAGGCGTTTTACATTCGCATTAGCTGTTANATCACTNCCCTGTACNTGATANCCCAGTTCATGCAGGATTTCNGCAATACCGCTCATGCCGATCCCNCCGATACCGGTGAAATGAATAATGCCAATGGATAGNGGCAGGGCGGTCATGCGGCTTCCTTCTTGTTGCNGNNCAGATGTGTTTCAATGAGCNTGCATATCTTCTGCGCTGCATCNGGANAGGCNATGGTCNTTGCAGCATTTGCTTGGGCTATNAGCTTTTGNGGGGCAGACAGCAGGTNGGCGATTTTNGCTGCCAGCTGATCTGCGGTCAAATCCTNTTCCTGNATAATNNCAGCCGCANCAATNTCAGCTAATTGCCGGGCATTCGCCANCTGATGGCCATCAAGAGCGNGGGCAAAGGGGATAAGCACAGATGGCCGACCAGCTGCTGCCAGCTCNGCAACTGTTGAGGCTCCTGAGCGGCAAATAACNAGATCAGCTGTTTCCATNATGCCAGCTACATCNNTGAAAAATGGACGGATGTCTGCATCAATGTTCTGTGNGGCATAGGTGCTCTGCAAGGCGTCAATCTGGTCTGTTTGTGCTTGCTGGGTGATGCGTATTACAGATTTCAAACTTTCTGGTAGCCTGGCAATAGCCTGTGGCAGGATGTTAGCAAACAAAATCGCTCCAATTGAGCCGCCAAATACTGCAAGATGAAGCTGCTTTGTTTCTTTTTTATCTTCATATGAGCGCAGCCTTGAAAAGGCTGCGGCAACGGGCAGCCCAGTATATACATGACGTGCGGCAGCAGGTAGGCCTATTGTATTTGGCCAGCTAATAAAGATACCTCTGACTAATTTGGACATCAGTTGATTGGTCCGGCCCATTACTGCGTTCTGTTCGTGTAGCCAGACTGGTATGCGCAGNAACCAGGCAGCAAGCGTAGGGCTGGCTGCAGGATAGCCGCCATAACCGATAACAGCCAGCGGACGTTGTCGAAGTAAAAGGATAAACACCTGGAGAAATCCCATCGAAAGTTTAGCCAGTGCAAGAATCCGCCCCGTTAGAGAACCCGCAAAAGGAGAGGCAGCGTAAATCGTCTTGCGGTGCATATTTTCCGGTAACAGACTAAGTCCGCGCTTATCTGTGATGATCGAGACATCGAAGCCACGGACTTTTAAGGCGCCAGCAGTATGAAGAGCCGGGAAGACATGCCCGCCTGTTCCACCGGCAGCCAGAAAAACAGCTCTATTTTGGGATTTTATCTGGCTAGACATCACATCGTCTCCTGTGCGGGCTGATGCGCAAAAGCCGGGGCTGGGTAAAGATTTTTGCGGGTCAAAGCAAGAATGAGCCCAAGCGTCAGGCCGGTTGCCAAAAGCGAAGAGCCACCATAACTGATTAGTGGCAAAGTCATGCCTTTCGTTGGAATCATATCCACCGAAGAGGCCATGTGAATGGCGGCCTGTAACCCAAATTGTGTGGTCAGTCCTGACACGGCCAGAATGGTGAACATATCCGGCCTGTTCAGGGATTGGGCATAGCCCCTAATCACAACAAAACTGTAAGCACCTATGAGAAGCAGGCAGGCCATCAGCCCATATTCTTCAGCAGCAACAGAAAAAATAAAATCTGCATGTGCATCTGGCAGATATTGTTTGACTGTTCCGTTACCCGGACCAACACCAAACCAGCCTCCTTCCACAAAAGATTGAATGGACCGTTCTGTCTGCATCCCCCCACCATCTAGAAATTTGTCAACGCGTTGCTGCACATGCCCAAAATGTGAATAGGCGAGCCAGCCTGCCAAAGGAGTAAAACTAATTGCAGTAATGACAAGCAGTAAGGGCAGGCCTGCCAGAAACAGCTGAAAGCCGAAGGTCAGAAGTACAACGCTAGTCATGCCGATATCAGGCTGAAGCATCAACAAGGTGATCACAAAGCCTGAAATGGCTGAGGCCCAAATCCAGCCCGGAAACTGTTCACGGTCACGCCACAGACCTAGAAGCCAGGCGCAGCTTATAGCACACAANGGCTTGATGAATTCAGAAGGTTGCATGCGAAAGCCAGCAATAGTCAGCCACCTTGTTGCCCCTTTCACTTCTGGGCCGATAAGAACAGTGGCAATCATCAAGCCACTTATTAAAACAAGGCTCAAAAGAGATAATATACGAATAAGTCTTGCGCTTAGGATGGATGTGACCAGCATTATGGCTGTTGCCGGCATAAAAAAAATTAACTGTTTCCAGACAAAATGCAGTTCGGGTAGTCCAATTCGACCGGCCACTGGTGGGCTAGCTGCCATAACTAAAACAGCGCCCAGCACCATCAGCAGAAAAATGCTGGTCAGCATCATCTTATCTACTGTCCACCACCAGACACCGATATGAGACCTGTCTGTTCTGTCAAACATGACCAGCCTCCCTGTAACTGGCAGGAACTGTTGCCTGAAATTTTGCAATTTGCTGGCTGGCCAGACGGCAGAATGCTTCCCCACGGGCTTCAAAGCTAGAAAATTGATCAAAAGAAGCTGCTGCTGGGGCAAGCAGAATGACCTGTTCATCGCCGGGATGCTGTCCGGCTGCTTTTGCAGCTGCCTGCACGGCTTGCGCAAGTGTTTTATGCTGGCTGACATTGATTCGGCTTTTCACAGCCTTTACAAAGACTTCCTTGCACTCTCCATAAAAATAGCCATGGCAGACATTTTCTAGATAAGGCAGGCAGGCTGACAAACCATCTTCCTTTGCCAATCCCCCAGCACACCAATGGATTTTTGAGAAGCTGGCTAGGGCTTTAGCAGCGGCCTCACCATTCGTTGCCTTTGAGTCATTAATGAAGCGGATTTGTCCAAACTGCCCTGCCGGTTGCAACCTGTGCGGTAACCCTGCAAAGCTTTTCATAGCCTTATCTATGACATCATCTGTCAGACCAAATTGGCGGCAGATGACGCGCGCAGCCGAACTGTTTTGCTGGTTATGCTGTCCCTGCAGGGCTGGATGGTCCAAATGTTTTGCCTGACTAGTCTCATCTAGTCGGATTATCTTGAAAGACCCGTGTTTCTCTGCGCTCAGCCTGTCAAGCACATCACCTGGCCCTAAAATTAGAAGATCATCAGATGTGGCGGTGTCAAGAATTGCCTGTTTGGCTCTGACATAGCCGTCCCATCCGCCATGTCTATCAAGATGATCAGGNGTGATGTTTAAAATGACACGAATTTCAGCGCGCAGAGAGGGNGTTAACTCCAGCTGATATGATGAAAGCTCCAGAACAATGATATTGTCCTCGCCTCTGTTAGGCAGACCTGTCAGCGGTGTTCCGATATTCCCGCCGATGCGTGCGGACAGTCCGCCCTGTTTCAAAATATGCCCGGTCAGGGCGGTTGTTGTTGATTTACCGTTTGTGCCTGTGATTGCAATGAGACGTTCTTGACGGCCCGTCCGTAAGGCAAATTCAATCTCACTTATAACCTGAACACCGTGTCTTTTGGCTAGGATGACAGCTGGATGCGGTGCTGGAAATTTGTGCGGTATCCCCGGGCTGATGATCAGCGCATCCAGAGACGGCCAAGGCCAATCTTCAGGTGCAAGAGCCAGATCAGCCTCTAGATTAGTTATGTTCTGATCATCAAAACAGACAACTGTCATACCCAGGGCAATGGCTTTNTCAAGAACAGCCTGGCCAGATCGGCCCATACCTAGAATGGCAATAGACGCCAATCTTTTCTTTGGGGATTTTTTCTGTGTGCTCATCATCTGCCTCACCTCAATTTCAGGGTGGACAGGCTGATTAGCGCTAGCACCACAGAGATGATCCAGAACCGGATCACAATCGTGCTTTCCGGCCAGCCTTTTTTCTCAAAATGATGATGCAACGGGGCCATCAGGAAAATACGCTTTCCTGTCAGTTTGAATGAGGTCACCTGAAGGATCACTGAGATGGTTTCTAACACAAACAGGCCGCCGGCAATGGCTAGCACCAGCTCGTGCCGTGTGGCGACAGATACAGCCCCCAAAGCACCACCAAGTGCAAGTGCTCCTGTGTCGCCCATAAACACTTTGGCTGGCGGGGCATTGAACCATAAAAACCCAAGACCAGCTCCGATCAGCGCGCCTAACAATGTGGCCAGATCACCTGTACCTGGGACATAATGTATCTGCAGGTAGCTGGCGAATTGAATGTTGCCGCTGAGATAGGCGATGAGACCGAAACAAGTGGCAACGATAATAACGGGGACAATGGCCAGCCCGTCAAGCCCGTCTGTCAAATTGACAGCATTTGACGCGCCGATCATTACCAGCATTGCAAAGGGCACATAAATTAAACCTAGATAAATCAATGTGTCTTTAAAGAATGGGACTGCAACACCATAACGCAAACTCTCTGGTGATAGCTGAATGAAGATCAGGCTAGCCAACAAGGCTGCGATCATCTGGAAGAAAAGTTTCTGGCGGCCACTCATGCCGTCACTGGATCGCCTTTTCAGCTTCAGCCAGTCATCAGTTGCGCCAATCACTCCGAAGCTGCTGGCAATCAGCAGAACCGGCCAAAGATATTGATTGGATAAGGGGACCCATAATAAGGTGGCTAGAATGAAGCTGCCTAAGATAAGTAGCCCGCCCATTGTGGGTGTGCCCGCTTTAGTCAAAATATGTGTTTCTGGCCCATCAGAACGTATTGGTTGACCTTCTGCCTGATGTTTTTTCAGCCACATGATGAACCGTTCTCCAAACATTAAACACAGAATAAGGGCCGTGATTATCGCGCCGCCCGTTCGGAAGGTAATATATCTGAATAGATTCAGTATTTTATAGTCATCAGCAAAAACCAGTAGCAGATCAGGAAGCATGATTCATCTCCTCGGTAGCTGAAACTATACTGTAAGTTTCCGTTAGATGCCGGCTGATCAGATATGCGCCTGATCCGTGTGAGCCTTTAACCAAAAGATTATCTGTGCGTTTAGCCAGCAGGGCCAGATCGTGATCAAGGGTGGAGAGGGCAGATATGCTGTTGGGATGGCAGATGCTATTTATGCTGTAAGGCAGATCATGTGTCATTGCTGTCATCTGCGGGCCAATGGCGACCACCCATCTGATCTTAGCTTCGATGATTTGGGCGACCAAGGCCTGATGTGCCTCTGTTGAAAAAACTCCCAGCTCAAGCATGTCAGACAAAATAACACTATGTTGCCCTGGCAATTCAGCAAGGGTTTCAAGCGCTGCTTTCATTGAAGTTGGGCCAGCGTTATAGCTGTCATCGATCAGGTTGACGGGGTGGCCACCTATGTTTAGCTCAATTGTTTTTCCGCGACCCGGCAAATCCCCAAAATTAGACAGGCTGGCAGCTGCGGTTTTGACGTCAAGGCCTGCTGCTGCAGACATGGCAAGCGCGCAAGCCGCATTCACTGCCCAGTGCCGGGCCGTCATCGCAAGGCCAAAGGTAATGCTTTTTATTTGGTCATTATTCTTATCGCAAGGGTAGTCAATGGTAAGGCGCAGGCCATCCTTTTCTCGCTGCGTTTCAGTAAGGCGGAAGGAACTTTCAGGATGAGTCCCAAATGAGAGAATGCGGCTTGCCCCTGCTNTCTCTGCTGCGGTTTTCAGATGGATAAAAAAGGCATCGTCTCGTGGTAATATGGCTGTGCCCCCTGCTGTGAAGCTGGAAAAGAGTTCTGCCTTCGCATCGGCAATCTGCTGAAGACAGTCAAAATGCCCAATATGACTGTCAGCGATGCAAGTGATCGCCGCAATAGCGGGCTTTACAATTGCAGACAGGTCAGCAATTTCACCAGCATGATTCATGCCTAGTTCACAGACAAGAAACTGTGTGTCCTCTGGCATCTGTACCAAGGTAAGCGGCGCGCCTACATGATTATTATAATTGCCTTTTGTCGCATGTGTGGATCCAAAATTTGTCAACATCNGGACCAACATATCTTTTGTACCCGTCTTGCCGACTGAGCCTGTTAGAGCAAATTTAATGGCTGTAGTGCGGCCGGCGATTTCTCCTGACAGGGCCTGCAGGGCACGNAGGCTACTAGCCACGCAGAGTTGGGCGGCACGGGCTTGTGGTTCCGGCTTTTCAACAATAGCCGCCTGCTGCTGTTCAGGGTCAAGATTAGCAATAAACCTATGGCCATCTGTTTGTTTGCCCTCCAGTGCAATAAAAAGCTGATTACTTTCCATCAGGCGGCTGTCAATTTGTGCNGCGGTGAATCGGGCAGACGGGATCTTGTCCTGATACCACTGCCCTTTACACAGTTNAGCAAGATGTTGCGCTGATAGCTGGGACAGCATTATTTGCCTCCCCTAATGCTATCNTTGTCTGCCAGATTCATCAGCGCATGGCGGGCAACGCTGGCATCATCAAAAGGCAGAATTTCTGAGCCGACAGTCTGAACGGTCTCGTGACCTTTGCCGGCGACCAGCAACGTGTCGCCTTCATTTAGCCCAGCAATCGCCTGCTGTATAGCTTTGTCACGCGGGGCGATTTCTGATGCAGCAGGACAGCTATCCAGAATGGCTTTTCGGATTTTGACTGGATCTTCGCTACGTGGATTATCATCTGTCACAATCACCTTATCAGCAAAGTTGGCGGCAATTTTTCCCATTTCTGAACGCTTGGCTTTGTCTCTGTCCCCGCCACAGCCAAAAACAAGTTTCAGCTGGCCGTTTGTTCCTGACCGCAATGCCTTTAGGGCGCCTTCCAGCGCATCAGGGGTATGTGCAAAGTCAACGATCACCCGTGCTCCTGTTGGATGGCCGTGTATCGGCTGCATGCGGCCTCTAACTGGCGTTAAGTAGGGCAGTGTCCCAAATGAATCCTGAAGCGGCATGCCAGATGCATAGGCAGCGGCAGCGGCAGTGACCGTGTTTATTGCTTGAAATTCACCAGACAGAGCAAGCGGGTATCTGAAATCCTGGCCGGCAGCTTTGATCTGTAAGTCTAGACCAAAATGTTGGCTCTCAGCTTTCAGAATCTGGAAATTAGCCCCGTCTTGGATGCCAACTGACCAGAGCACGATATCTCTATTTTTCAGCCGCTCATAAAGCTTGCGACCCCATTCATCATCAATATTGATCACCGCAGTTCCGCCATCGAGAAGGTTCTCAGTAAACAGCTTTGTTTTGGCTTCAAAGTAACTGTTCATATCTCCATGCCAGTCCAAATGGTCATGGCTTAAATTGGTGAAGACAGCAACATTTACTGGAAGCTTGTGCAGCCGCATCTGATCCAAACCATGACTGGAGGCCTCAAAAGCTGCATGAGTGACGCCGCCCTTTCGCAAGCTGTCCAGCAGCGCGAACAGCTGTTCTGATGGCGGTGTTGTGAGCAAAGCTTGTGCTTTATTTGGGGTCTCTATATTGCTGTTTACGCCCAATGTTCCAATCGCGGCAGATGGCCAGGTGGCCCTTGACCAGATCTGGTGCAAATATTCACAGACGGACGTCTTGCCATTGGTGCCGGTAACAGCTGTCAGAATGTCGGGGCGGCTCGGATATATTTTTGAACATAAGCTAGCATAATCCGCCTTACTTTGGGCGCTAACCAGCACACATATATGGTCCGCCGTTTTGACCGTCCTGCCATCAGTAACAATCACCGTGGCCCCGTTCGCGATCGCCTCTTTAATGTAATTATGGCCGTCTGTTTGATGACCTTTCAGCGCGAAAAACAACCCGTCTGCCTGCACTGCGCGGCTGTCAGATGTAACCTGTTTGACGGTCTTGTCAGCTGCGCCACTGATAACTGTCAAAGAGGGTTGCTTTGCTAAAAGATCAGTAAGATGCACGAATCGCCCCTTTTTCGCCGATGCGCAGATCTGGCTCGAGAGTTTGGCGGATTTCAGGCTGATTTATGTCAATAGGATGAACATTTAAAATCGGCGCAATTCGGTTTACAATTTCAGCGATAACAGGAGCAGCNACCCAGCCCGCAGTAGCATATCCATNAGAATGTTCCTGGGGCTTTGGCTCGTCCANCATCACAAAGACNAGATATTCAGGNTCATTGATGGGAAAGGCAGCTACCACTGAAACCAGNTTTGCTGTTTTATCATAACGTTTGTTTTTAATNTTTTCGGCGGTTCCTGTCTTTGCGCCGACCAGATAGCCAGGTGCTTCAGCAAAATTCGCTGTACCATCTTCGTGAGAGACCGTAAGCCTCATCATTGAACGGACTTTGCGTGTGGTNTCATGAGAAAAAATTCGAACACGCTCAAATAGCTCATCAGGCCTGCGCTTCAAAAGAGTCGGAGCGATAAACTCTCCTGTCCCTGCCGCTGCACTCACTGCTCCAGCAACATGAATAGGGCTGACAGATATGCCATGTCCAAAGCTGATAGTGTAAGACGACAGACGTCCCCATCTTGCTGGATACAGAGGCTGCGCGGTTTCAGTCAGCTCAAGAGTAGGGCGTTCCAGAAGGCCCAATTTGTCCATATAGCTACGCTGGATGTTAGGGCCAATATCTTCTGCAATACGAGCAGATCCGATATTCGAGGAAAAAACAAATACTTCTGATAAATTCAGAAATCGGTCATGAGGGTGATAGTCACGGATGGGAAAGCTGCCAACGCGTAAAGGATTGGTTACATCATAAGTTGAGTTTAGACCAGCAGAGCCCACCTCCAAGGCAATTGCTGTATTAAGGACTTTGAAAATGCTGCCCATTTCAAACACGCCCTTAGTGGCCTGATTAAACAAGGCCTCTGTTTTAGCAGTGGCGTAGCGATTGGGGTCATAATCTGGCAGAGATGTAATGGCAATGATTTCGCCTGTTTTGATTTTAGTAACTAGGCCTGCTCCGCCAAGGGCTTCGAAGGTTTCAAGCTGTTTGGCCAGAGCGCGCCTGACAACTGCCTGGATACCTAGATCAATAGACAGGCTGATATTATGGCCAGCAGCTAATTTGTCTTCCATGCTTTTTTCAACGCCTGCAATGCCTCTCCCGTCCCGGTTAACCTGACCCAGAATGTGGGCAGCTTCCCTGCCATTGGGATAGGTGCGCAGATTTGAAGGCGTAATGAAAATGCCTGGCAGGCCCAGGCTTAAAATGGCAGCATGCCGGCGCGGCGTAATCTTTCTGTCCAGTTCCACATACCGGGTCTTGCGAGACAGTGCCGTCAGAATCTCTCCGCTTGTCCTGTCAGGTAGAAGAGCAGAAAGCTTGTTCGCGACCTCATGAGGGTCAAGGATTTGGTTCGGGTCGGCATGCAGGGTCATGACCGGTATCGTCTGTGCCAGCACCCGGCCGTTACGATCGTGAATTGTACCCCTGTCAGCACCGGTCAGTCTAACATAAACTTCTGTATCCGTCTTTTTTGAAGTGGTGACAAGATAAAATGCTTTTGCGCCGATGACTGCAAAACAGGAGAAGGCAAGGGCCGCTGCGAAGATCAGCCGCTTCTGGGCTGTTGCACGGGATTGCTCAGGCAGTGGTTGAGCAGGCCAAATTAATGACAACAGGCCGCTGCATAAAGATCGTCTGTGAACAGGATTGACGCGGTTGTAAGACAAAGGGTCGTTCATTGCCCTGTCCTGATATTTGTTTGCGGTTTGGCACGCCGCATGGGAATCGCCTCTAGTGGCAGGATTCTGTCTGATGTTATAGGGCGCATTAATAAAAGCCCGCTAGATAAGGTTAAGATCCGG
>PADU01000047.1 GCA_002700485.1 SAR116 cluster bacterium
GAATGTGATTTGCAGGATCAGGCCATGGGCTATGGCCATGATGCGTCACGTTATTCTGAAAATAAACGGGCAGTTAGCGAAAAACACATGGGACCGCTGATTAAAACTGTGATGACACGGTGTATCCATTGTACGCGATGTGTTCGGTTTTCAACAGAAGTCGCAGGGGCACCTGAACTGGGCGCTATTGGCCGCGGCGAAAATGTTGAGATCACCACTTATCTGGAACAGAACCTGGCCAGTGAATTGTCTGCAAATGTGATTGATCTTTGTCCGGTGGGGGCACTCACATCGCGTCCTTACGCTTTTGTAGCCCGGCCATGGGAATTGAACAAAGTAGAATCCATCGATGTCATGGATGCGATGGGCAGCAATATCCGCATTGATGCCAGAGGCAGTCAGGTGATGCGTGTTTTGCCGCGATTGAATGAGGACATTAATGAAGAATGGATTTCGGATAAAACACGCTATGCGATCGACGGATTGCGGCGGCAGCGTTTAGATACCCCCTATTTGCGTAGCGAGGATGGTCGTCTTCGCCCAGTCAGTTGGAATAAGGCCTTTGCTGCCATTGCAGCGAAGATCAAGAAGACGAAATCAGGGCAATTGGCAGCGATTGCCGGTGACCAGATTGATGCCGAAGCTATGTTTGCGCTTAAAAGTCTCTTTGACAAAATGGGCAGCCCAAACATTGACTGCCGTCAGGATGGGGCAAAACTGACTAACAAGCTGCGTGCATCTTACCTGTTTAACACCACAATTGTCGGAATAGATGAAGCTGACGCAATTTTGATTGTAGGTAGTAATCCGCGTATGGAAGCAGCGGTAATGAATGCCCGCATTAGGCGCAATTTTCTTAATAATAGAACACCAATTGCCCTGATTGGCCCTGAAGCTGACCTGACTTATCCCGTAACTCATCTTGGAACAGATATATCTGTTCTCGAACAGCTGGTCAGTGGTAAGCATAAATTTGCAAAGATACTGAAAAAAGCAAAACGGCCTATGATCATTCTAGGAATGGGCGCATTGCGGCGTGCTGATGGTCAGTCGATTTTAGGCATTGCCCGTGAAATCGCTGACAAAACAGACATGGTTACGGACAGCTGGAATGGGTTTAATGTTTTGCACACAGCTGCCGCTCGCGTGGCCGGTCTTGACATGGGCTTTGTGCCGGGTAAGGGCGGTAAGGATGTGGCTGGCATTCTGAAAGCTGCAGCTAAAGGTGAGATGAAGCTGGTCTGGCTATTAGGAGCGGATGAAATTGATACATCGGCATTTGCCAACAGTTTTGTGATTTATCAGGGGCATCACGGTGATGCTGGAGCTGCAGCTGCGGATGTGATTTTACCTGGCGCTGCCTACACCGAAAAAGATGGGTTATATGTGAATTTTGAGGGTCGCGTGCAGATGGCTCGCCGCGCCACATTCCCGCCAGGTGAGGCGAAAGAGGATTGGGCAATTATCAGAGCCATATCTGAACATCTTAATAAAACCCTGCCGTTTGATTCAGCAGCCGCCCTGCGTGACGAGCTAATTACAGCCGTGCCATCATTTGCTGTTATGGATGAAGTATTACCCTCAAAATGGGCTAAATTTGGACGGATAGGCAAACTTTCAGTTGAGCCTGTCTCAAGCAGCTTGAATCAGTTTCATATGACCTGCGCGATATCACGTTCATCAGAAACGATGGCAGCATGTCATCAATCCATTCAGTCTGCCAGCCCCAGTTTGGCAGCGGAATAGACGGTAAGGCAAGGGGAAAGGCTGATGGAACAGGTTTGGTACATTGAATTAGCTTGGATGATCGCGAAGATTATAGCAGTGGTCATCCCGCTTCTGATTGGCGTTGCTTACCTGACCCTTGCAGAACGCCGTGTTATTGGCTTCATGCAATTGCGAAAGGGGCCAAATGTCGTTGGCCCCTTTGGTTTATTACAGCCTTTTGCTGATGCGCTGAAGTTGATGGCCAAAGAAACTATTCTTCCCGCTGGTGCAGATAAGACTGTTTTTGTCATTGCGCCGATGCTGACCTTTGTGCTTGCTCTTGTGGCTTGGGCTGTAATTCCATTCGGGGAAGGCCTAGTTCTGGCAGATGTAAATGTTGGTATTCTCTATCTTTTTGCGATCAGCTCATTGGGAGTTTACGGTGTTATAATGGCCGGATGGGCCAGTAATTCCAAATATGCGTTTTTAGGTGCACTGCGATCTGCTGCACAGATGGTATCTTATGAAGTCTCAATGGGGCTTGTTATTATTAATGTTTTGATTTGTGTTGGATCTTTGAACTTGTCCTTAATTGTTGAAGCGCAGCGGGATATCTGGTTTGCCTTGCCGCTTTTTCCGATGTTTGCTGTGTTTTTTATATCAACGCTAGCAGAAACAAACCGTGCACCCTTTGATTTGCCAGAAGGTGAATCTGAATTGGTCGCTGGTTATTTTGTTGAATATTCATCAATGAGCTTTGCCCTGTTCTTCTTAGGGGAATATGCAAATATGATCCTGATGAGTGCGATGACAGTCATTCTCTTTTTAGGGGGGTGGTTGCCGCCAATCGACCTTTTCCCGTTCAATCTAATCCCCGGGCCGATTTGGTTTATTCTGAAAATCTGCCTAGTGTTATTTGTGTTTTTGTGGGTGCGGGCTACAACTCCGCGCTACAGGTATGACCAGCTAATGCGTTTAGGATGGAAGATTTTTCTGCCCTTCTCATTGATTTATGTTGTTCTGACAGCTGGGTTTTTGGTTGCAACAGATAGGCTGCCGGCTCTCGGCGGGTAAAGACAAAAGATAAGGAGAATCATTATGAGTGCGATGGTGAATGCATTAAGGTCCTTTCTGTTGCTAGAATTGGCACGGGGCCTGCTTCTTACGCTGAAATATTTTTTCAAGCCTAAAGTAACGCTGAATTATCCTTATGAAAAAGGCTATTTATCACCGCGTTTCAGAGGTGAGCATGTGCTGCGCCGGTACCCAAATGGTGAGGAACGTTGTATTGCCTGTAAGTTGTGTGAGGCAGTTTGTCCAGCACAAGCGATTACGATTGAAGCTGAGCCCCGCCTTGACGGTTCTCGGCGGACGACACGGTATGACATAGATATGACAAAATGTATTTATTGCGGCTTCTGTCAGGAAGCCTGTCCGGTTGATGCGATTGTTGAAGGGCCAAATTTTGAATTTGCGACTGAAACCAGAGAGGAGCTGTTCTATGACAAAGAAAAGCTGCTGGCAAATGGTGATAGGTGGGAAGCAGAAATCGCACGTAATCTGGCAGCTGATGCAAAGTGGCGTTAGCCGGATGGATTTGAGGGCTGAAACAAAATGATTTCTTCAGGTTTTTTCTATTTGTTTGCGCTTGTGACCTGCCTTTCTGGTCTGATGGTGATATCGTCGCGTAATCCGGTTCATTCGGTGTTGTTTCTTATTCTGGCGTTCTTTAACGCAGCCGGTCTGTTTATTTTGCTGAATGCTGAATTCCTGGCAATGCTGCTTGTCGTTGTTTATGTTGGGGCTGTTGCGGTTCTGTTCTTGTTTGTCGTAATGATGCTTGATATTAACTTTTCCGAGCTGCGTGAAGGTTTCCAGAAATATCGTCCCCTTGGGCTTGTGATTGGTGGCATTTTGATTGCAGAACTGATCGCAACTTTCTTTGAATATTCTGATATGTCTACAAAACTGCCCGCTCAGCAAGGTGTTCATAACACACGTGCGTTGGGTCAGGTGATCTATACCGACTATATTTATTTGTTTCAATTGGCTGGCCTTATTTTGTTGGTTGCCATGGTAGGGGCAATCGCTCTGACTTTGCGGCGGCGGTCTGGCGTGCGACGGCAGGTTATTTCAGAACAGAATAGCCGGACAAGGCAGGAAACAATAAGACTGGCAAAGGTTCAATCGGGCAAAGGTGCAGAGGAGACGGGACAATGATAGGGGGAATTACTCTGGCTCATTACCTGACGGTGGCTGGCATTTTATTTGTGTTTGGTGTGTTTGGTATTTTTATCAACAGAAAGAATGTCATCACTATTCTCATGTCAATTGAATTGATTCTGTTATCCGTCAGTATCAATTTGGTTGCTTTTTCGGCCTATTCTTCTGACTTGACAGGGCAGATTTTTTCATTGTTTATCCTGACTGTTGCGGCCGCTGAAGCAGCAATTGGTCTTGCTATTCTGGTGGTTTATTTCCGCAATCGTGGGTCAATCGCGGTTGAAGATATCAACGTGATGAAAGGCTGAAGCATAAGATGTTTTACAAAGCCATTGTGTTTTTGCCGCTGGTTGGCGCAATCGCTGCTGGCCTGTTCTCACTCCGGAAACTGGATGGAGCTGCTGTTACGGTGAGTATTGCAGGTGTATGCCTGTCTTTTATTCTATCCTGTTTTGCTTTTGGGACGATTGCCCTTGGCGGTGAACAAGCCACTATTGACGTTGCGAGATGGATTGGTTCAGGCAGATTTCAAGCGCACTGGACTCTGCGGTTTGATACGCTAACGGCAGTAATGCTGATCGTTGTTACGGGCGTATCATCCTGCGTGCATATTTATTCTGTTGGGTATATGCATAATGATAAATCCATTGCCCGCTTCATGGCTTATCTTAGTCTGTTTACTTTTGCTATGCTGATGCTAGTGAGCGCTGATAATCTAGTGCAGTTATTCTTTGGCTGGGAGGGTGTTGGCGTTGCTTCATATCTTTTGATTGGTTTCTGGCATCACAAAGAAACCGCTCACACGGCTGCAATGAAAGCTTTTGTGGTGAATCGGGTTGGTGATTTTGGTTTTGTTTTAGGTATTCTGGCTATTTTTGCACTTACAGGTTCGGTTAGCTTTGATGCTATATTTGAAACTGTGTCCAGCTATCAGCCTGCAACGATCAGCATTTTTGGCCTGCAATTGCCTGCATTAGAGGTGGTCTCCATTCTGTTATTTATCGGCGCAATGGGGAAATCAGCACAATTGGGCCTTCATACTTGGCTGCCGGATGCGATGGAAGGGCCAACCCCCGTATCTGCGCTCATTCATGCCGCAACCATGGTGACAGCAGGTGTATTTCTAATCTGCCGGCTGTCGCCGGTTATCGAATATGCACCTGTTGCTCTGGATATCATCACATTTGTAGGTGCATTGACGGCTATCTTTGCGGCCACAGTTGGGATGACTCAGTTTGATATCAAACGGGTTATTGCTTATTCCACATGTTCACAGCTGGGATATATGTTCTTTGCAGCAGGTGTATCAGCCTATCCGGCGGCGATGTTTCATCTGACTACGCATGCCTTTTTCAAAGCCCTGCTGTTTTTAGGGGCAGGGTCAGTAATTCATGCTCTGTCGAATGAGCAGGACCTTCGGAATATGGGGGGAATCTGGCGCCAGATCCCCGTAACCTATGCGATCATGTGGATAGGCTCTCTTGCTTTGGCAGGATTTCCGTTTTTTGCAGGATTTTATTCAAAAGATATGATTTTGGAAGCGGCATATGGAGCGCATACAAGTGCCGGTCTGCTGGCCTTCTGGCTGGGGTGTGTGGCTGCCTTACTCACCGCATTTTATAGCTGGCGTCTATTGATCATGGCCTTTCACGGCACTCCCCGGGCAAGTGTTGAGATCATGGCACATGTCCATGAAAGTCCAAATGTAATGACATTACCTCTTATTCCGCTTGCATTGGGCGCAATATTTGCGGGCTGGATGGGCTACGATTTGTTCGTTGGTAATCACTGGCAGGAATTCTGGGGTGATTCACTATTTATTCTGCCAACACACCAGGCGATGGAAGCTGCGCATCATGTCCCAACCTGGGTCAAGCTGTTACCCATAGGACTGGCTTCAGCTGGAGTGGCGGGCGCTTATATTGGTTATGTCCGCCTGCCATGGCTACCTGTCAGCCTTGCCAGCAGGACAGGTGCGCTGTACCAGTTCCTGTTTAACAAATGGTATTTTGATGAGCTGTACGATCGGATTTTTGTCAAGCCAGCTGTGCGGTGTGGCAAGTTATTATGGACACGTGGCGATAAAGGCGTGATTGACCATTATGGGCCCGACGGGCTATCAGCGGCAGTGGCGCGCTTGTCTGGGCGTCTAGTGCAGCTGCAAACGGGGTATGTATATCATTATGCATTTGCCATGATGATCGGAGTTGTTGTGCTTCTGACCTGGTATTTCAGCGGGTTTGGGGGATGATAGTCAGATGAATTCGTCATGGCCGCTTCTCAGCGTGATCACTTTCTTGCCGCTTTCTGGTGTCTTATTCTTGATGTTGGTGCGGGGAACAGAAGCCAATGTTGCGACAAATGCAAAGCTTGTGGCGTTGTGGGTGTCTGGCTTTACCTTCTTTTTATCCCTGTTTCTCTATGTAGGTTTTGATCCTGACTTTGTTGGCTATCAGTTCGAAGAACAGGTTGATTGGATCTCAGGGGCGGGAATTTCCTATCATCTCGGTATCGATGGGATTTCCATGCCCTTTATCCTGCTGTCAACATTTTTGGTGCCACTATCTATTCTGGCGAGTTGGGGCAGCATAACTCACCGCGTACGTGATTACATGATGGCATTTCTGGTCCTGGAAACAATGATGGTGGGTATGTTTGCATCGCTTGACATGCTAATGTTCTACTTGTTTTTTGAGGGTGTTTTGATTCCCATGTTCTTGATTATCGGGATCTGGGGAGGGATTGATCGCGTATATGCCGCCTTTAAGTTTTTCTTATATACGCTTTTAGGTTCAGTGCTAATGCTGGTCTGTATGTTGGTCATGTACCAACAGTCCGGAACAACTGATATTCCTGAACTGGCAGCGTTTGACTTTGCGCCCACTTTGCAGTTTTGGCTTTTTCTGGGCTTTTTTGCCTCCTTCGCGGTTAAGGTGCCGATGTGGCCGGTGCACACATGGCTCCCAGATGCGCATGTACAGGCACCAACCGCTGGTTCTATGATCCTTGCTGGTGTTCTTTTAAAGATGGGCGGTTATGGGTTCCTGCGTTTCTCACTACCGATGTTTCCGGACGCGTCCGATTTGTTCGCACCGATGATATTTGCGTTGTCTGTTGTGGCTGTGATTTACACCTCCTTGGTGGCGTTGGCGCAGAGCGACATGAAAAAATTGATCGCATATTCATCGGTCGCCCATATGGGATTCGTGACAATTGGCATCTTCAGCATGAATGAGCAAGGAATAGCCGGGGCAATGTTCCAGATGATTTCTCATGGGCTCGTGTCTGCTGCTTTGTTCTTCTGTGTAGGTGTAGTCTATGACCGGCTTCATACGCGTGAAATATCGGCTTATGGCGGGGTGGTTGATGCCATGCCGCGTTATGCTGCCTTCTTTATGTTTATGATGCTTGCTTCTGTTGGTCTTCCAGGCACATCCGGATTTGTTGGTGAAATGCTGGTTCTGGTCGGGGCGTGGAACCGGGCAAACTGGGTTGCTGTATTGGCTGCAATAGGCCTTATACTTGGCGCTTGCTATATGTTGTGGCTCTATCGCCGGGTAGTTTTTGGCCGCGCTGAAAAACCTGAAATTCTTGAGCTTGAAGCTTTATCCAGCCGCGAATTTTTGATATTTGTTCCGCTGACAGTCTTTGTGCTCTGGTTCGGCGTATATCCATCCACATTACTGGATATCATGGAACTAGCTGTCAGCGACTTGCTGGGTCAAATTGGCCCTCAGCAGACAGCATTACGGTAAGTTTAAGGTAGGGACAATGAATTTAGTGCAAACCTTTTCAGTTGCCCTACCAGAATTTATTTTGGTTGCAGTGGCTTTGTCGTTGGTTCTGGTTGCTGCATTTGCAAATAGCTCTGAGTCAGAGGCTAGCACGCTGAAACTGGTTCGCAGCCTGTCACTTGGTGGTTATGGGCTGGCTTTTTTATCTCTATTCATGCTCCCGGCTGGTCAGGTGGTTTTGTTTAATGGCCTGTTCGCGATAGATGGATTTGCAATTTACATGAAAGGCCTTGCGCTTCTTGGTGCCTTTTTTGCCAGTTGGCTTGTAAGTGATGGTTGGGGTGAGGGTGTAGATAGGGCGGAATTCCATCTATTGGTTCTGATGGCTGTACTGGGGATGTTGCTGATGATTTCTGCGCACGACCTGATTGCGCTGTATATGGGGCTGGAACTGCAGTCCCTGCCACTTTATGTCATCGCATCGATGCGTACTAATTCGCTAAGATCATCTGAGGCTGGCCTGAAATACTTCCTTCTTGGAGCTCTGTCTTCAGGCATGTTGCTTTATGGTGCGTCTCTGGTTTACGGCTTTGCTGGCAGCACAGCTTATGCGGATATTGCTACCAGCCTTAATGATGATGTGTCTGTGGGGCTGACGGTTGGCATGGTATTTTTGCTTTCGGGGCTGGCATTTAAGATTTCGGCTGCCCCGTTTCATATGTGGACACCTGATGTTTATGAAGGAGCGCCGACACCTGTCACAGCTCTGTTTGCTATTGTGCCAAAAGTCGCGGCTATGACCTTGATTATGAATGTGACTTATTTCGCATTTTCTGGCATCTCCGATCAGTGGTCACAGATTCTAATTGCACTGTCTGTCGCCTCAATGATTGTCGGGGCGACTGGGGCCATTATGCAGCAGAACATTAAGCGGATGCTTGCTTACTCCTCGATTGCGCATATGGGCTATGCATTAGCTGGTTTGGCAGCTGGGTCACTTGAGGGCGCTGCAGGTGTTGTTATTTACATGACAACTTATGTGTTTATGGGGGCTGGGGCGTTTTCAATTATCATGAGCCTGCGCCGTGATGATGCACCGGTTGAACGGATTTCAGATTTGTCTGGCCTGTCTTCAACCCACCCATTACTGGCTGCTGGCATGATGGTCGTTATGTTCTCTATGGCTGGCATACCACCTTTGGCTGGGTTCTTTGGCAAATGGTATGTATTTTTGGCTGCGGTCAATGCAGGGCTGGTTCCCCTTGCCATTATTGGTGTACTAACATCTGTTGTGGGGGCATTTTACTATCTGCGGATTATTAAGTTGATGTATTTTGAAGATGCAGATGCTCCTCTGGATGAGGGTATAAGCCGACAGAACAGATTAGTGCTTGTGGCCAGTCTCGCTTTTATCATACTCTTTTTCCTTGGTATAGGCCAGCTCTCAGGTGTTGTAGGCGCGAATATTGTGGCCTTCTTCTAAACACAGGATTGCTTTGAGAGATTGACATTAGCTGAGATGCCCACCACTCATACCTTGCCAGATGGATGGTATATTGATTATCGGCCCTCTGCCACCTCATCAAATGATTTAGCTTTGGCAGCTCTGAGGGAAAACTGCGGCAAAGCTGAGGGTAAGTGCTTTCAGGTGGGTGAGCAAACAAAGGGCCGTGGCAGACGGGGCAAACAATGGGTGTCAAAGTCAGGTGATGGTCTGTATCTGTCCATCATCCTATGTCCAGAGACTTCACGTGATACATGGTCAGGCCTGTCTTTCATGGCCTCCCTGGCTGTTTATAAGGCCTTGCTAACTTTTATTGAGGATGCACACATCCTGAGGTGTAGTTTGAAATGGCCGAATGACATTTTGTATGATAATCGCAAATTAGCTGGCATTCTGCTGGAGGCTAGTGCAGAAGGAGTGGTCGTTGGGTGTGGAATAAATCTCGCAAACGCGCCAGTTTTGGGACAAACAAATTTTCCGCCTGTCGCGCTTGACGAGCTGGTCACGTCTCAGTCAGTGGATTCTAAAGCTCTTGCCTGTGCGGTGATACGTCGGATTGCTGAATTATATGCAACATGGCAGATCAGTGGCATGCAGGTCATCCTTAAGGAATGGCGCTCATATTGTGATATGGAAGGCGAGTCACTCCGTATAGAGACTGTAAAAGATGTGATCACTGGAACTTATGTGGACATTGGCTCCAGTGGCGAACTTATTGTGCGGAAAGCAGATGGCGGACTGGTGCAAATTCATGCTGGTGATGTTGAAGTTTTGAGAGGTAGTGATGCTTCTGGCAATTGATTGCGGAAACACAAATATAGTTTTTACGCTGTTTGAAGCACAGACCAAATTGTCGGAATGGCGGCTTGAAACAGTCTCGAGGCAGCCGGCAGACGAATATTTTATTGCACTTTGCCATGTTCTTGAGTCACAGAAGCTTCATTACACAGATATTAAGAATTGTATCCTTGCTTCTGTGGTTCCTGTTGTGACCCATCACCTCGTCCGCTTCTGTGAAGAACGGCTTGCTGTGACCCCAATGGTTGTTGGTGAGGAAGGCGTAAAGCTCAATCTTGATGTGCAAACAGATGATCCGGCGCAAGTTGGTGCAGACAGGCTTGTGAATGCTGTGGCAGTGGCGGCTGCGGGGGATGTCCCAGCAATCATTTTGGATTTTGGCACAGCAACAACTTTTGATGTGATTCGGCCCGCAGCCCCAGATAGTGATGTGTCAGCTATTTATGCAGGAGGAGTGATTGCTCCTGGCGTGCATCGTTCGGTAGAAGCGCTGGTTGCTGCGGCTGCGAAATTACCCAGTCTGACTGTTGAAAATTTTGATCCAGATCTGCCTGTTCTAGGTACATCGACAAAGAGTGCAATGAAATCAGGTGTGCTATGGGGTTATGTTGGCTTGATTGACGGGTTATTGAAACGCCTAAAAGCAGAACCTGGTATGGCAGAGGCGGTCGTTATTGGCACAGGTGGGTTAGCATCATTATTTGCCCCGCATATTGATGCTATAGATAAGGTTGACAATGCATTGACGATGACTGGCCTGCGCATCATTTTTAACAGAAACAAGGGATAAGTTTCTGATGGATATGAAAATAGATTCAGATGATTTTGTTTTCCTGCCGCTTGGCGGATCAGGTGAGATTGGCATGAATGCCAATCTTTATCATT
The DNA here is from genome assembly GCA_002700485.1 of SAR116 cluster bacterium. Taxonomy (GTDB): domain Bacteria; phylum Pseudomonadota; class Alphaproteobacteria; order Puniceispirillales; family Puniceispirillaceae; genus JADHLI01. Next base: position 10,852 of record PADU01000047.1, read on the forward strand.
ATAAAGGCAGATGGTTGATGGTGGATTTGGGAATCAGCTTCCCAGACGAGAGCATGCCCGGTGTTGATGTGGTTCTACCAGATCTGCGGTTTATCGAGGCACGTAAAGATAAACTGGAAGCCATAATTCTCACACATGCGCATGAAGATCATTTTGGGGCAGTCCCGTATTTGTGGAAACGGCTTGGCGTGCCTGTCTATGGGACGGCATTTACCCTTGCCCTTTTGCACCGCAAGTTGGCTGAAAGTCGTCTAGACTATAAAATCCCCTTACATGAACTTGATTTTAATATCACTTATGATTTTGGCCCACTTTCTGTTGAGCTTGTTCAACTAACCCATTCTGTGCCAGACCCTGCTGCGCTTGTACTCCGATCAGACAAAGGGACAGTCCTGCATACAGGTGACTGGAAATTTGATGAAACCCCCATGTTGGGTGAAGATACGGATCGTGAAAGACTGCGCCAGATTGGCGATGAGGGGGTTATGGCACTCATCGGTGATTCTACAAATGCGATGGTCGATGGTTACACGCCATCTGAAGCTGTTGCTTTGCAGGGTTTGACTGATGTTATTGCAGAGGCAGAAGGCCTTGTGGCAGTCACCTGTTTTGCCAGCAATGTCGCCAGAGTAGGGTCGATAATGACTGCTGCAGCTGCTAACAACCGGTCTATCTGCGTGGTGGGGCGAGCCTTGAATCGGACAATTGGCGCGGCCCGCGATACAGGATATTTGGCTGACATTCCAGACTTTGTGTCTGAATCTGAGGCTAGTCTCATTCCCAGAAATCACATGGTTGTTATCTGCACTGGCTCTCAGGGAGAGAAAAGAGCAGCAATGGCAAAAATCGCTGCTGGCACTCATGAATCTGTAGAGCTGCAGCCCGGTGATACTGTGATTTACTCCTCTCGTCAGATTCCTGGAAATGAGCCTGCTATTACCAAGGTTCAGGATATGCTGGTCAGGCGTGGCATTCAGCTGATAACTGATGAAGACAGGCCTGTTCATGTTTCTGGCCATCCGGCCCGTGATGAACTTGTTGAGATGTATGGGCTGGTCCGGCCGCAAATTGCCATTCCTGTTCATGGGACAGCCCGTCATCTTATGGCTCATGCAGAGCTTGCTAATAACTGCCAGGTTAAGCAGACATTGATACCAGATAATGGAGCAGCAATTCGGTTGAAGTCGGGCACAGCAAATATTATCGGTTACGCACCAGTCGGTTTGTTAACGCCTGAGGGTGGAGAGGTTGTTGACCTGCAGTCAGATCATCTGCGCTCGCGCCGCCGGATGCTTTGGAATGGGACTGTTACCGCAACAGTTGTTTTGTCGGCTGCTGGTAAACTATTAATGGCTGCGCAGGTCAGTCAGACTGGCCTCTGTCCAGATCATCAGTCTGCTGATTTTATTGCTGATGCAGGCCTTGCTGTTGAGGATGTAATCTGTCAACAGGCTGCCCCAGGAGATAACGACGAAGTAATTGAAGAGATGGTGCGCAGAACGGTTAGGCAAATAGCTAAAGGCAAGTTTAAATTGCGACCAACTGTTCATGTCCATGTGATGCGAACAGATATCACAGGGGTATCAGCATGATCGGGAGTATAAACCATATTGCGATAGCCGTTCCTGATTTGGGCGTTGCTTCGGCACAATGGCGGGAACGCTTTGGTGCGGTGGTTTCCGCACCCAAAAGATTGCCAAAACATGGGGTCAAAATTGTGTTTATCGCTGCGTCAAATGGTAAGATTGAGTTGCTAGAGCCGTTGGATGACAATTCACCCATAGGAAAATTTTTGGAACGAAATCCAGATGGGGGGCTGCACCATATATGTTTTGATGTGCCTGACCTTATAGCTTCACGCGATCAGCTTTTGGCAACTGGTGCGCGTATTTTGGGCAACCCTGACCCAGAGATTGGCGCGCATGGCAAGCCTGTTCTGTTTATCCATCCCAAAGATTTGACAGGCAGTCTTATTGAATTACAGCAGGCATAGGATCATGGATATTGTTTCTAGCGTTGTTGTTTATATCTTGCTTTGGTGGTGGGTGTTATTTATGGTGCTACCTTTTGGCGCGAAAGCTCCAGAACGGGTGGGAGAGGGCCACGCAACTTCAGCTCCAGCAAAGCCGCGCATGGCTTTGAAACTTGCCATCACAACAGGGCTTTCAGCGGTTTTGTTTATAATTGTTTATTTTATCATAGCCTCTGGTATCTTCAGTTTTCGTGATTTTGCAGGTTAGCTCTATGCGAAGAACAGATCTGATCCTATATAGACCTAGTACGGCTTCTACAGAAGATGCGAGGTCAACAGAAGGTTTGAATATTAGCTGACATCTACTTTAAATTGGCACGGACTGGAAACAGGTTATGAATGTCATTTATTTAGCTAGCGATCATGGTGGTACTGTTTTGAAGGCGCATATAGCTGAGCATTTGGGACCAAAAGGATATGAGGTTAGGGATTTGGGTGTCAACGGAACAGAATCAGTTGATTATCCTGATTATGCTGCCAGCCTTGCGCAGGTTATGCTGCAGGACGCTACAGCAAGGGGTATTTTGATTTGTGGCTCTGGTATTGGAATTTCTATCGCTGCTAATCGTTTTTCCCACATTCGCGCAGCTTTAGTTACAGATGTGACGTCTGCGAGGTTATGCCGTCAGCACAATGATGCCAATGTGTTGGCGCTTGGTGAGCGGGTGACAGGCGTTGCAACGGCGATGGAGTGCGTGGATACGTTTCTGTCAACAGATTTTGAAGGGGGCCGGCATCAGCGTCGTGTTGATAAATTAATCTCTCCTCAACCTGTTTCATCTTGAAGGATAACATTATGAATGAAATGAACAGTTTTTTTAACAGCAGTTTGTCACAAACAGATCCAGAGATCGCTGCGGCCCTCCAAGATGAGCTGTTTCGTCAGCAGGATCAGATTGAGATGATTGCATCAGAGAATATCGTGTCAAACGCTGTTCTTGAGGCGCAAGGGTCAATTCTGACAAATAAATATGCAGAAGGCTATTCAGGGCGTCGATATTATGGTGGGTGTGAATATGTGGATGTAGTTGAAACGCTGGCAATTGATCGAGCAAAGCAACTGTTTAATTGTAATTTTGTGAATGTTCAGCCTCACTCTGGCGCACAGGCGAACCAGGCAGTATTTCTTGCTCTGCTTCAGCCAGGTGACACAGTGCTTGGTATGTCTCTGGCATCGGGAGGGCATTTGACACACGGAGCCGGCCCAAATCTGTCTGGCAAGTGGTTTAATGCTGTTCAGTATGGGGTTTCAAAGGAAACAGGGACAATTGATTATGATGAGGTGCGGGCACTTGCTGAAGAGCATAAGCCAAAGATGATCGTCGCGGGGGCATCAGCTTATCCACGGACACTTGATTTTGAAGCTTTCCGCGAAGTTGCTGATTCCGTAGGGGCTTATCTAATGGTGGATATGGCCCATATATCTGGACTAGTGGCAGCAGGTGTCCATCCCAGCCCTGTCCCACATGCACATATTGTCACTTCAACCACACACAAAACCCTGCGAGCGGCGCGTGGTGGCATCATTCTGTCAAATGATGAANCGCTGNGTAAAAAAATTAATTCTGCCGTCTTTCCAGGTTTGCAGGGTGGGCCGCTCATGCATGCAATTGCTGGCAAGGCTGTGGCATTTGGTGAAGCTTTGAAGCCTGATTTTAAAACTTATATTCAGACTGTCGTGGATAATGCACGTGTTCTGGGTGAGGTTCTGCTAGATCGTGGGCTTGCTCTAGTTGCAAAAGGAACTGATACGCATCTCGTTCTGGTCGATTTACGGCCAAAGGGACTGACAGGTGACATTACAGAAGTATCTTTAGAAAATGCAGGCATCACGTGTAATAAAAATGGTGTCCCGTTTGACCCGGAAAAACCAATGGTTACGTCAGGTGTCAGACTAGGCACGCCGGCAGGCACCACTAGAGGCTTTGGGACTGAAGAATTCCATCAGGTTGGGCATTTGATCGGTGATGTACTTGACGGCCTGGCTTCTAACAGGAATGATAATTCTGATATTGAGGCTAAGGTGCGGGGAAAGGTTCGGGAATTGTGCCGGGCATTCCCAATCTATCAATAGTATGCTATGACACCTCCACATACCAGATTTTGAAACATCATGAATGTGGAAGGCGATAGACNATGCTTTGTCCCATGTGCAGGTCTGAAGACACACAGGTTAAAGATTCACGCCCATCAGAAGATGGTACATCTATTCGCAGACGACGCCAATGTGGTTCATGTGGCGCCCGNTTTACCACTTTTGAGCGAGTTCAGTTGCGTGAGATTTCTGTGCTGAAGCGTGATGGCCGAAAAGTGCCCTTTAACAGGGAAAAGCTGGAACGGTCCTTCAATATTGCATTACGAAAACGTTCTGTTCATGAAAATGATGTGGTGCTAGCGATAAATGATATTGTTAGAAAGCTTGAATCAACTGGTGAGGCCGATGTGTCGTCTGACTATATCGGCTCGCTGGTTATGAAAGCGCTCTTGGGGATTGATAAAGTCGGCTATATCCGTTACGCTTCAGTTTACAAAAATTTTGAAGATGCTGGCGACTTTGAAGATTTTGTGAATGAATTGCGCAATTAAAAGAAAGTCAAAGCAATCATTTTCTCGTGAAGACCAAAGATGGATGCAACTGGCTTGTTCTTATGCGCGGCGTGCTCAAGGGCAAAGTTGGCCCAATCCGGCTGTAGGTTGCGTTCTGGTCTCAGCAAACAATATTCTGCTCTCGGTTGGACACACCCAGAAGGGGGGGCGGCCCCATGCAGAGGCTGATGCCCTTAAANCTCTTGAGCAATCTGGAAATAGCGCAGCCTTGAAAGGTGGTACTGCCTATGTGACGCTTGAGCCTTGTGCGCAAGAGGGTCGAGGTCCAGCTTGTGCCGACTTACTGGTGCAATCTGGTGTTTTACGAGTTGTCTACGCAGTTGATGACCCTGACTCAAGGGTAAATGGGCAGGGTCGTGACAAACTCGTTGCTGGCGGCGTTTCAGTTCAGTGCGGCTTATGCGAAGAAGAGGCGGCAGCCGGATTAGCTGGGTTTCTAGCTTTGCGTCGTTTTTCCCGGCCCTACCTAACAAGCAAAATCGCCACCAGTGCTGATGGCTTTATTGCAGCTAAAATTGGACGGCAGACTTGGCTGACAAACGATGTATCCCGTGTTTATGTGCATAATCTGAGGTCACGTGTGGATGCTGTTTTAACAGGAATAGAAACGATTTTAATTGATAACCCAGAACTGACATGCCGGCTGCCAGGGTGGAGAGAAAGCTCGCCTANCAGAATTATTTTTGATAGTCATCTGCGCTTGTGCAGTAACAGCAAGGTTGCTCAAACNGTTGCTGCAGGACCTGTAGTTGTCTTTTGTAGTCGGGCGGCAAATTCGCAGGTTCAAATAATGCTTGATAAATGCGGTATTGAGGTTGTTAGGCTAGACCAAAATGCAGATGGACTTGATTTGTNAGCCGCTTTGCAATGGTGTGCAAAGCGTGAATTATCCAGCTTATTATTAGAGGCTGGAACAAAATTAAATCATAGTTTTTATTCTGCTGGCCTGATTGACCAAATTATCCATTTGTCGGTACAAAAAAAACTTAAAACTGGTGTTCCTGGACTACTATATGATGCAAATACCCGAACGGCTCTAGCTTTCCCGCGTGACACTGATTATACCAAAGCACGGACATTTGAGTTGGCTGGAGACCATTTATCTGTCTGGCAAAGAGGTAAAGAAATGATTGGAAAAGTATAGTCAATGTTTACAGGCATTGTGACAGCAATTGGAGCAGTGATGTCNNTTGAGCGCAAAGGTGATTGGCGCGTTGGTATCGCTGCACCNTGGGCTTGTGATGAAATTGATTTAGGCGCATCNATCTGTTGTTCTGGAGTATGCTTGACAGTAACCGACCGNAGCTCAGACAGTTTTGNAGTTGACGTATCTGAGGAGACATTGTCAAGGACCACACTTCAAACATGGCAGGAAGGCACTGCTGTTAATCTTGAACGTTCCCTAANGATGGGAGATGAAATGGGTGGACATATTGTATCTGGTCATGTTGACGGGGTAGCAGTGATTGAAAATATAANAGCAGTNTCTGACTCTCACCGCCTGGAAATTTCTTTGCCGCCACTTTTAGCAGGCTTTGTTGCTGAAAAGGGNTCGATTGCTTTAAATGGCGTATCTTTGACTGTCAATTCGGTTAGTGAAAATATGTTTTGTGTGAATATAATTGAACATACTTGGAAAAATACAAATCTGGGCGACTCTGCCCTAGGTAGCTGTTTGAATTTGGAAATTGATATGCTGGCACGCTATGTTTCACGATTGATGCAGGTTGCAGGAGAAATAAAATAAATATGCTAAAAACTCAGCATGGCTTATCCCCGATTGAAGAAGTGATTGCAGATGCAAGAGCAGGCAGGATGTTCATTCTAGTCGATGACCAAAGCCGTGAAAATGAAGGGGATTTGTGTATTATTGGAGAACATGCAAATGCCGACGCGGTCAATTTCATGGCAAAATATGGCCGTGGGCTTATCTGTTTGGCTCTCACTCGGGCGCACACTGAACAGCTGGGGCTGGAAATGATGGATCGGCGGAATGAATCACGTCATCAGACTGCCTTTACTGTATCGATTGAAGCTCGTGAGGGGGTGACAACAGGGATTTCGGCTGCTGACCGCGCCCATACAATTCATACAGCCATCAATCCACATGCACGCCAAGCTGACATTGCTACTCCGGGTCATATTTTTCCTCTTGTAGCTAGAGATGGTGGCACGCTGGTGAGGGCTGGGCATACCGAGGCCATTGTTGACATTGCCCGGGCAGCTGGTTGCGCCCCAAATGGAGTGATTTGTGAAATTATGAAAGACGATGGGACAATGGCCAGATTGCCCGATCTGTTGGATTTTGCTCAGCAGCATAATTTAAAAATTGGTGCGATCGCAGATTTGATCTCTTGGCGGCGTCATAATGAAACTCTAGTAACACGAATCGCTGAGTCTTCATTTGAGACGGAATTCGGAGGTAAATGGCGACTGTTGATTTATCGGAATGACATTACTGATGTAGAGCATCTCGTTATGTTAAAAGGGCATATTGGCCCTGATCAACCAACTTTGGTTCGGATGCATGGATTGGATTTGATGGTTGACCTTCTTGGTGAATTGCATAAAAGCCGTAATCATGGTGAGTTGCAACAGGCAATGCGCATTATAGCAGAACATGGCAGAGGTGTTATCGTTGTCTTGCGCGAATCAAGTTTGTCCAGTCTTTCCGAAATCCTTCTAGCTCGGCAGGGATCGGAGGCAAAAGCTGGTGTATTTGAGTTGAGAGATTATGGAGTGGGTGCTCAAATTCTAAATGATCTGAATGTGTCAGTTATGACTTTACTGTCTAATTCAAAGCCAACCATTATTGGTCTTGAAGGTTACGGGCTGACAATTGAAGGATGGAAAGCCATAAATTAGGATTCTAAGAGACATTGTATGAAGAAGAAAGCTCTAACTTCTGGTCATTATTTAATTGTTCAGGCTGATTTTTATGCTGAACTTGTCGCCGCTCAGAAGCGAGGCGCAGTTGCTGAGCTTAAAACTGCGGGAGCAAGCTATGATGTTATTTCTGTGCCTGGTGCGCTTGAAATACCTGCTGCTATCGCAATGGCCGCAACCAACTCATGCCCTTATGACGGCTTTATTGCACTGGGATGTGTCATTAGGGGTGAGACAACCCATTACGAAACGGTTTGCACAGAATCATCTAGGGGGCTTATGGACTTGGCGATTTACCGAAATTTGGCAATTGGCAATGGGATTCTGACTGTAGAGAATGCCGAACAAGCATGGGAAAGAGCAGATATTAACCGTAAAGATAAAGGTGGGGATGCCGCAAGGGCTGCAATGGCCATGGCGGCTGTAGCAAAACGGTATGCAGAGGATAGAAAATTGATTAATGACTCAAAAGACAATTGTTGAAAATTTGTCCCAAAAAGACAGCAATGAAAAAGNTGGNCTCTTACGCCCTACNGCAGTTCGNAGAAGNGCTGCTGCGCGGCTTGCATCTGTTCAGTTAGGTTACAGTGCAGAAGTGACGGGTCAGCCACTGCTAGAAGCAGTGCCAACTTTTTTAGATAACTATGCAGATGATATCNCCCGTCAACTGCGAGTAAAGAAAATGGATAGTGAGCATTTTTATGCTGTGGTTTCGGGTGTTAATAACCGGAGGGTGGAACTTGATAGTATGATTGCTGACGGCCTATCGGAGGGATGGACATTGATGCGACTTGCGCGAACAGAATTAGTGATTTTGCGTGCAGGTATTTTTGAACTGGATGGCATGCCGCACATACCAGCCCGGGCCGTATTGTCTGAATATGCTAGCATTGCTGATGCATTCAACGCTGATGTACGTTTTGTTAATGCATTACTTGACGGGCTTGCGCGCAGGAAACTCAGGACTGCAGAAATGTCTGNGCCTGGAAAGGCTGATTAAATCTANTAATCTANGTTTTNGCGCCGCAAATTGCTGAATATTTGATCAACGATTGTTACCGTGTCGCCAGGTGTTGGTGTTTTTGATTCAAGTTTAACGATTTTTTTATCTGAAGTTTNATCNNTTATTTCNATGNCTTGAAGNCTATTTCTATTATCAAATATAAATATTATAAGTTCACGCTCTATTGTTAATGTCTCGCCGCCAACAGGTTTTTCCATTTTTTGATTGTTATAATAGAGTCGACCAGAATTAAAGGCGCCTTCAAAGCTTGGTGGTCCCAGAATTGCAATTGTTTCTGCCTGAGTTGTCACGCCCAACTCGAGCCTGTTTAACTCTGCTGGTTCAATCAGCTGGCCATGTGTCGTGGTTATGGCTTCACACGCAGATACTAAAACCATTAAATTTAATAGAAAAACTAATTTAGGCCTTAAAAAGATTATGTGCATCATGACATCTCATGGCTTGTCTAGTTACAGTTAGCGGAAAAGTTTCGCATGAACGATATTCAGAAATAAGTCATTAAATTACACCTGTAAAGCAAAGACAGGAATGGACGTTGGCAGCATTTATAACGTATAAGGACGCGTAATGAAGAGCAAGCCCACATAGAGCCGGTTAGAGATACCAAAAGGATTATACAAATGCTTTTGTTTTCACGTCTGATGCGTTATCTGGGTGGGCAACAGCGAAAGCTGGAAGGGAGGCCAGCTGAGCGTCTCTATCAATCTGTTCTGCAAGCTAGCCGACAGCCAAATTTATACACAGAATTTGAAGTACACGATAACCTTGACAGCCGTTTTGACATGCTTTGTCTCCATATCAGCTTGTTGATGGGGAGGTTGCGCATGCTGCCTGAAGANGTGCATAAACCTCTTAATCAGGAATTATTTGACCGCTTCTTTGCTGATATGGATTTTACTTTGCGGGAAATGGGAGTGGGTGATTTGGGGGTAGGTAAGCGTGTACGCAAAATGTCGGAAGCCTTCATGGGGCGATTGCTCGCTTATACTAAGTCGCTTGAAAGAAATGACAAGATGGAATTGGCCCTAGTTCTGGCCCGGAATATCAGGCGTTCTCATGACAGTAATGATGCGGACAGGCGAATGGCTGACTATGTTTTGCAGAGTCGTGACCGTCTATCAGCGGTAGGTGATAATGAGATGCAGGCTGGTACAGTTGATTTGGTCTCTATTCTTGCACTGCATGGAGACAGCCATGGCTGATTCGATTAAACTAGACACAACGGTACCAGCATACGCAGTTGCACGTGGAAGCCTCGTTCACTTTGATATTTTCTTGAAGGAAACTGAACGACAGCAGCTATCTGCGCGCTTTGCCTTTATTAAGCTTGAACATGTGATGGGTAAACTCGCATTGGCACAAATTGCAGATAGGTGCTGGGAATTGAAAGGCAAAATAAATGTAGCGATAACACAAGCTTGNGTTGTTTCAGGTCAGCCAGTTGNAAGTACGTTTATGATTGAACTTGAGGAACGTTTTGTGGATTCGTTCTCAGATCAAACGGAAATAGATGCAANGGAGGTTGATGTGGATTTGCTGGTAAATGGTGAAATTCCAGTCGGTGAGTGCTTATGTCAATGGATTGGGGTTTGTGCTCCAGCATGGCCACGGGCAGAAAATGTCNCAGTGCTGGGTGGANCTAAGCTNGATAACACTGANAATCATCCTTTTGCTAGGCTTTCTGAATTGAAAAAATGAATTTTGTATTTATGCTCAAATTGCTGAGTTTGAGGGAGNGTTGTGGATGAAACAGCCACCACGAATATCGTTGGACGCGATGGGCGGCGACCACGCTCCTGAAATCATTGTTCAGGGTGCTGATAGGGCATTTGCCGCTTATCCGGATATTTCGTTGATATTTGTNGGTGATGAGAGGAAGATCAGCCCCTTATTGAANAAAACTCGGTACATNAAANAGGCAGAAATTCATCANACAGATGAAGCTGTTGCGCCAGAAGCTAAGCCCTCTCAGGCTTTGCGNGCCGGAAAGAATACTTCCATGTGGAGGGCCATTGAGCTTGTTGCAAATGGTGAGGTTGACGCGGTGGTTTCTGCAGGAAATACAGGTGCGTTGATGGCAATGTCAAAACTTCAAATGAGGATGATTGAAGGCGTTACCCGACCAGCTATTGCAGGATTTTTTCCAAATCCACACGGTCAGTCTTGCGTTTTGGATTTAGGAGCAAATATCGAATGTGATGCAGAGAACCTCATACAGTTTGCGATAATGGGCAGCGCGTTCTATCGTGATATTCATGGAGGTGTCTCGCCGAGTGTTGGCCTTTTGAATGTTGGAGAGGAAGACCAGAAGGGATTTGATTATTTGCGTGAAGCAGCAGCGGTTCTGGGCGCAGACTCACTAAATCTCAACTATCACGGATTTGTGGAAGGCTCAGATATAGCAGGGGGGAAAGTTGATGTCGTTGTAACTGACGGCTTTNCGGGAAATGTAGCCTTGAAAACTGCAGAGGGTGTNGCGGANCTATTCCAGNGTGGATTGCGAANTGCATTTTCCGAGAATATATCGACAAGACTGGGCTTTCTGTTGGCTCGTTCTGGCTTGCGTAGATTCAGACACAAACTTGATCCTCGGCGATATAATGGAGCAGTTTTTCTTGGATTGAATGGGATATCGGTAAANTCACACGGGGGCACGGATGCATTTGGATTTTCNAATGCCATTGGNGTGGCCGTTCATATGCTTCAACAAGGCTTTATTCCNGAAGTAAAATCGGCAATCCACAAGGCGAGATATATTCTTAATAAGGGTATTAATGACAGAGATGAATAGACGGTCCGTTCTTATGGTGGGCGCCGGGTCCTATTTGCCATCACATGTNATGACAAATGATGATTTATCTGAATTTGTTGAGACAGATGATAGCTGGATAAAGCAGCGAACAGGGATCGGCCAAAGGCACATTGTTGCTGAGGGAGAAAAAACATCAGACCTAGCTGTGCATGCTGCGCAGCGAGCATTAAAGAATGCGAGACTGTCTGCAGCTGATATTGATATAATCATCATTGCTACCACAACTCCTGACGATACCTTTCCATCAACAGCGTCGGTCGTTCAGCATAAGTTAAAGGCCTATCAAGCTTTTGCTTTTGACGTGCAAGCGGTGTGTGCAGGCTTTGTCTACGGTCTTGGAGTTGGTGATTCGCTTATCAAATCTGGTCAGGGGCNGAGAGCACTCATCATTGGCGCAGAGAGCTTTACTAAGCTNCTGAATTGGAAAGACAGGACCACTTGTGTTTTGTTTGGAGATGGTGCAGGAGCGGTTATTCTTGAAGCTTCAGACGATGCTCCTCAGGATTGGGGGGTCTTGTCCACGGTATTACATACAGATGGCCGGTATCGTGACATCCTGTACGTTGATGGAGGGCCATCTACAACCGGCACGGTAGGTCACGTAAAAATGAAGGGCCANGATGTTTTCAAACATGCTGTGGAAAAACTCTCNAGTGCAATGAATGAAGTAATCCAAAAGNCCGGCCATCAGCCAGACGATATCGACTGGTTAATTCCNCATCAGGCAAATATCCGGATNATTGACGGAATGCANCGCAAACTGGGGCTGCCGGCTGAACGGGTGGTTCGTTGNGTGGATAAACATGCAAACACATCAGCTGCGTCTATTCCATTAGCGCTTACTGAGGCAGTCAGTGATGGCCGTGTTAAAGCTGGGGATTTGCTCGCCTTNGAAGCAATTGGGGGTGGNTTGTCATGGGGNGCATCTNTGGTTCGCTTTGGCCGCCCATTTNAAAAAAAANAGATAAAACAGTATGTTTCTTNATGAATTTCAAGTTAAAAATTGGTCTTTNGTGGATTGACCCAGATTTTATCAAGTGATANGNTCTCNTTATGGATAAGACGATTACACGAAGTGATTTAGCTGATGCTGTACACCAACAGATAGGGCTGTCACACAATGAATGCTCGCNTCTTGTGAGCAGTGTGCTTGAGGAGGTCACGGAAAGCCTTATCTCGGGCGACCCAGTCAAACTATCTTCATTTGGTACTTTTTCAGTACAATCAAAAAATGAACGCCTTGGCCGAAACCCTAAGACAGGCGTTGAGGCTGTTATTACACCGCGCAGAGTGTTATCCTTTCGACCCTCTAACCTCATGAAGAAGCGAATTAATTCAACCTAATGGTTCAGAAAGCACCTGGTGCCTATCAAACGATATCGGAAGTGTCGGTGCAATTGGATGTTCCCGCTCATGTTCTCAGATTCTGGGAAAGCAAATTCTCAGTCTTGAAGCCGTTGAAGCGAAGTGGTGGGCGCCGTTATTATAGAACAGAAGACATTCAACTCCTGAAATCTATTAAGTCTTTGTTGTATGATGAAGGTTACACTATTAAAGGGGCTCAAAATTCACTAAAAAAGCGAACCTCTGCGTCTGGATCTGTCCAGACGAACGAGGCGAAACAGCCTTCATCATTAATGCGACAATCTTTGGCAGAAGCCCATCTTCATAAGGCGGAATCTCTGCTGGAAGAAGCTAACAAGATAGTGAAAACATTATTGGGACATTTTGATCGCTAGTTGCCTAAGCATAAATAATTTTGACGGAGTTCTGCTTGCGTCCCTGTTTGGCGGTAGTGTATAACAAATAATTGTCGGAGTGTAGCGCAGCCTGGTAGCGCACTATACTGGGGGTGTAGGG
>PADU01000052.1 GCA_002700485.1 SAR116 cluster bacterium
AACAAAAAATATTATATGTGCACCAATAAGAACTGTTAGGAACGATATAATTGGCGTAATCCAAATACTAAATAAAAAGAGAGGGCGATTTACGAAGCATGATCTAAACACGGTCTCTGCAATAACTGAACAAGCTGCAATGACTTTGCAAAATGCTCAAGGTTTGGAGCAAAAATACTTCTGGTATTGCTGGTGCAATTTTTCATTCAGGAAAAGGTGAAATTATCCACGATGTTCAATTTGATGAAAGGTTCAATTCATCTATCGACGAACAAACAGGCTACAGAACAAAAAATATTATATGTGCACCAATAAGAACTGTTAGGAACGATATAATTGGCGTAATCCAAATACTAAATAAAACGAAAGGGCGGTTTACGAAGCATGATCTAAACACAGTCTCTGCCATAACTGAACAAGCTGCAATGACTTTGCAAAATGCTCAAGGTTTGGAGCAAATGGCAAANGCACGAGCAAAAGAAATGGAATTTCTTGACGTCGTATCAGANGTGACCGCAGAAATTGAACTAGGNGCNTTGCTTCAAAGAGTAATGATAGAGGCTACTNGAATGCTCAACGCTGATAGAGCAACNCTTTTTCTGAATGATCCTAGAACAGATGAACTTTTTTCTAGAGTTGCNATGGGCGATGGCATTGGAGANATTAGACTTCCAAACAATGCCGGCATAGCNGGCACTGTTTTTCAATCAAAAAAAACTGTTAATATTCCTCACGCATATGCTGATTTGCGNTTTAACCCTTCATTTGATAAGCAAACTGGCTATTTCACTCGGTCTATTTTATGCGTTCCAATAATGAATAAAGAAGGTGACTGTATAGGGTGCACGCAAGCTCTCAATAAAGTGGGAGGCGGGTTTACTGATGAAGACGAGTCAAGGTTGAAAGCGTTTACACAACAGGTATCTATCGCACTTGAGAATGCAAAACTTTTTGAGGATGTNACTAAAGAACGAGCATANAATCATAGCATGCTTGCAAGCATGTCTAATGGCGTCATAACCATTAACGAGGAAGGAGTAATCGCCACTTGCAACAAAGCTGGGTGCACCATCTTAAAAACCAGACGAGACGACATAATNGGTTCAAAAGCATCTGATTTTTTCAAANAAGACAGAATGTGGATTAATGAGAAGATCGAAGAGTGTAGTGAGAATAAAGANAATATNATATTGATGGATGTGTCTTTTGAAGTTGGCNCCNAAAATGAAGAAAATAATGAAATAGTTTCTGCAAATTTAAGTTTTATGCCACTGGAGAGCCAAGACCCAGATGGNCGGACAGATCAAGAATCCAGCCACCTCGGCTCAATGATNNTGATTGAAGATATNTCTGACGAGAAAAGAATGAAATCCACGATGTCTCGGTATATTGACCCTGGTATTGCCGACCAACTGATGAGTGACGGCACTGACATTATGGGCGGTCAAGAGACAGTAGCTACCGTTCTTTTTTCAGATGTTCGAAGTTTCACCACTATAACAGAATCTCTTGGCGCTCAAGGTACTGTGGCTCTGCTGAACGAATATTTTGACATAATGGTTGATGCAATTACTGAACAAGGTGGCATGGTTGATAAATTTATCGGTGATGCAATTATGGCTGGCTTTGGAATTCCAATCGCTCATGAGGATGACGAGGACAGAAGTTTAAGAGCTGGTATTAATATGATTAAAAGGCTTTGGGATTGGAATTTAGAGCGGGAGAAAAAAGGACAGATGGCAATAGATATGGGCTTAGGAATCAANACAGATATGCTCGTATCAGGAAATATAGGNTCCTCAAAGCGGATGGATTANACCATGATTGGNGACGGCGTTAATCTAGCAGCAAGATTAGAAAGCGCTTGCAAGTCTTATTCAGCAAAAATTCTCATNAGTGACTTNACATACCAGAAATTGAAGGGCACATATCAAATTCGCTANATCGACGATGTAGTGGTAAAAGGAAAAACTGANCCTGTTGGAGTGCGAGAAGTACTTGACTTNCATTCCCTCGAGAGNTTCCCAAATTTNATGGACAACGTGAACCATTTCAATGAAGGAAGACGCAACTTTAAGTNTGGCANCTGGGACACTGCTATTAAATCTTTTCAAGANTGCNTAAAGTGTAATTCCAATGACCAATTGTCAGAGACATACATTGAACGATGCAAAGTGATGAAAAAGAAGAACCCGAANGATTGGGATGGNATCTGGGTAATGACATCAAAATNAATANTAACTTTATTTGGTTTTCAAATTCACCTTAGTTGAACGANAGAACAGCCATCTTAGACTGGGACATTTCCTCTATNGTATGGGGAATACCACCCACACCAAGNCCCGAACTCTTNCTGCCAGCAAATGGCATCCAATCAACTCGGAATGCCGAATGNTCGTTTACCATTATGGCTGANCCGTCNAGCCTNTTAAACCCCTCCATAATTTCGGNGTAGTCGTTTGAAAATACNGATGCTTGGAAAGCNAATGGAAGGCTATTAGCTTGAAGTATAGCATCATCCATACTCTTTTTTTCGTAAANGGAAATAACAGGGCCAAAAATTTCGTGTGTTGACACCCTACAATTTTCTGGAGGATTAAGAATGACGGTGGGAGCATAACATGAATCAGTTAACCTTTTTCCTCCACATAAAACCTGTGCGCCTGCCTCAACAGCCTCTGCAACCCATTCCTCAACCCTATCGACTTCTCTGTTTCTAATTAATGGCCCACACTGCGTTTCAGCATAAATTGCATTTCCAACAACTAAATTAGAAACTTTATCTGCTATGCTTTCTGCGAGCTCCTCGGTAGAAGCACCAAAGGAAAAAACACGTTGAACCGACACGCAGACCTGACCAGAATGATAAAATCCACCTTTTACTATACTTCGAACAAACAGTTCCCTGTCTGCCGAAGGACAAAAAATTACTGGAGCAACACCTCCATGTTCTAGAGCGACTCGTGTTCCTGGTGCGAGTAAAGAGCGCAACTTCCACCCTACAGCCGCCGACCCAATAAAGCTAAAAAAAGCAACTCTCTCATCAGTCACGAGCTTTTGTGCATCACTTANATCGCAGCAGANAAATTGAGCCCATTCCGGGCTCAATCCTGCNTGATGTAATATTTTAATAAATGCCTCACAGCTAAGTGGCGTATCGTCTGCCGGTTTTACTATGACCGGGTTTCCAGCGGCAACAGCTGGTGCCACCTGATGAACGATTAAATTTAATGGATGATTAAATGCAGAAACAGCGACCACAATCCCAATGGGTTCTTTCGTTGTAAACGCTATTTTACCTTCACCAGCTGAAGTTAAATCCATAGGGATTTCCATGCCTGTGTTATTTGCAATTTCAGCGGCGCAAGTTTCCACTCCATCAATTGCGCGCTCCACNTCAACTTTTGCATCAATTAGAGGCTTTCCACCCTCTGAAGCAATAAGTAAAGCAAGCTCATCTGCTCTTCCTTTCATAATTTCTGCAGTTTTTTTTAACACCGCTATTCTCTCATGCTTTGGGAGTCCTTTTTTATGTGCCTTATGTGTTTTTTCGGCAATGGCCAATGCTTTATCCACCTCACTCGCAGACGACAGTTTCACTTCGCCTACCGGTGTACCATCAAAGGGATTGGTTACCTCTAATCCATGCATCATTGAGTCCCTCATACAATTGGCTTGTGATCTCTTAAATCAGTGATCAACTCTTTTACATTTTGTGAATAATCAACNGGCAAATCAACCACATGCACTCCGCCTTCTCTGTAGGCTCTATCTATCGTCTCGACAAAACCAGTCACGCTCGAAATTCTGTGTCCGTGAGCCCCGTATGCCTCAGCATATTTTATAAAATCCGGGTTTTCATATTCTAGTCCCCAATCCTTAAAACCAGCCCCTGCCTGTTTCCAACGGATCATTCCNTAAGAGCTGTCATTCAGAATTAAAACAACAAGGTTTAAATCTAATCTAACAGCTGTTTCCAATTCCTGACTATTCATCATGAAGCCCCCATCACCACAAATGGACATCACTTTGCGGTTTGGGTGTATCATCGCAGCAAGCATTGCAGAGGGTAATCCCGCCCCCATAGTTGCTAGAGCATTATCTAAGAGGATTGTGTTGGGCTGAAATGCTAAATAGTTTCTAGCAAACCAAATTTTGTAAACACCATTATCAAGAGCTATAATATCATGATATCCCATCAAATTTCGAATTTCTGAAACAATGTGTTGTGGCCGCATTGGAAAAGATGGCTCATCATCAAGTCGGTAGATTTCCCTTTTGACGTTATCCCTAACTTTTTCAAAATCTCTCAAGTCCAAGTCAAGCTTTGACCCCAGAGCGTCCGCCAAAGCATCAACAGACAAAGCGATGTCACCAACGACTTCTATTTGTGGAAAATAAACTTGGTCCACTTGAGCTGATTTGTAATTTATGTGGATTACCTTTGCGCCGTTATGTTCCATGAAAAAGGGCGGTTTTTCTACAACATCATGGCCAATATTAATTATAAGGTCAGCCTCTTTGATATAATCATGCAAATAATCTTTATCTGAAAGCGCTGCAGTCCCTAAGAAATAATCCGAACTTTCATCGACAACGCCCTTTCCCATCTGAGTATTACAGAAGGGTATACCAATCGCACCGATAAATTCGGAAATAGCTCGTCGGGCTTCCTTCCGATTTGCTCCAGCACCTATCATCAATAATGGATATCTGGCATCCCTAATTGAATTGGCAGCCGCATTTATGACCTCTTTACCTGCTACAGCGTAAAACCTCTCGTGAGGTGGAATTAAATCCACCACATCCGATTTCTCTTCCGCAATATCTTCTGGCAACTCAAGCAATACAGGGCCAGGCTTTTCTTCCTCAGCAACGCGAAAAGCTTCTCTCACTAGTGATGGGATTGTATTACCGTTGACAATTTGCTTCGTCATTTTGCATATGGGCGCAAACAAATGAACAACGTCCACTATCTGAAATTGGCCCTGCTTCGACTTTTTTATCGGTTTCTGGCCAGTAATCATTACAAGAGGAAAACCTCCAAGAAACCCATAGGCTGCAGGTGTTGTGAAGTTTGTTGCGCCAGGCCCCAATGTAGCAAGACATACACCAGCTTTTCCAGTAAGCCTACCGTAGGTAGCAGCCATGAATGCTGCGCCTTGTTCATGCCTCGTCAAAATAAGTTTGATCTGTTTAGATTTTCGGAGAGATTCCAAAATATCCAAATTTTCTTCTCCAGGGATTCCAAAAATATACTCGACACCTTCATTCTCCAGAGCTTGGATAAACAGATCTGACGCTTTCATGATAGCTCCTTCAGCATTTCCTAAAAGTAACAATTCCTTAAGATGCTAAACTCTCGTTGTTTTAATTTCAAAATGTTTCTGGTTATACCTGAAATGCCGATATGTTTTGTCAAAGTTTTGTCATAGCCATTCCCACGAAAGAACTACTGGAAAAAAAATAAGGCGGGTTAATGCCGCCCGCTTTGTTGTTTATTTTAAGTCAAAATACCGTTATGTCTGTTTGCGCCAGTCGTGCTGCGGTGCAAAACCTAAAAGCTTTTTTATTTTCTCGTTAGAAAACAAACACTCATCCGGGTCTACATCCCTTTTTAAAGGAACCTCAGGATAAAATCTCTCAAGAAGTTCTTCTGTCGTCAGGTTTACTGAATTTTGGTCATTAGAAACATTGAAAACCTCATATCCCAAACCGTCCTTCGATAAACACAAATCAACAGCCTGGCCTAAATCACGAGCATCTATATAATTGAAAGCATTCGGTAATCTAACAACAGGGTTTTTGCAAAAACCTTCAAACAGATGATATTCATCCGGCTCCACAACATTTCCTATACGCAATCCATAAATATCAATTCCTGTCCGGCGCTGAAACGCTTTGGCAGTTTCTTCATTGACGACTTTTGACATGGCATAACTGTCCATTGGGCGAGTCTCATCCTCTTCAAAAATAGGAAGAGANAAAGGTGCAGGCTTGTTGTGCGAAAAACACAGACCGTANACAGTTTCTGATGAAGCAAAAATTATCTTCTTTATGCCAAGNTTAACTGCAGCCTCAATGATATTGTANGTACCCATTACATTCACTTTATAGGTTTCAATGTCNCTTGCCTGCAGTATCCGCGGTATTGCAGCAAAATGCACAACTGCATCATAACCCAACGGCGTTTGTCGCTGGCGTAATTCGTCCCTGTTCATATGTGCTGACATAGAAGAAAAAANTTGTGCAGGGTCAGTGACATCAACTTTCAGATAATCCAAACCTTCCTGATTTACTTGCGCAATATCAGCGTTGAGGACGCTGTGGCCTTTTTGAATCAAATAGGCAGCAACATGCTTTCCAGCTTTACCACTTGCACCTGTGAAATAAATTCGTTTTTGCATATGACTGCTCCAAAAAAGACTAGCTAAAATTCTGAAAAGTCTCGTACAAGATACCCCTCAAAGCTAGTGCGAAATCAGGTCATTTTCACTGTTANATGAGTCTCAGCTTTTGAAGACAGAAACTTTGTCCAGTGTGCCTTGTTCATAATTTCTGCTCTGCCGTTCTTAATTGCATATCTGCATGACGAGTTCAGACAAATTTCTTCTTTATGTGGGAGACTTTCATCTTTGTATTTCCAGCTAGTGTAGCCACAACTGTTACAGGTTCCGTTTTCTTGTCTGTTTATGTCATAAATCACATCACACCAGCACAGTCCTCAAATCCACTTTCCCAGCCGCTCCGATAATAAACATCACCCATTTTATTTTTTACCTCTGGAAGAGAAAGAGATGCGGCTATTTTAGATTTGCACCCATCCACGTAACCTCTATTGTGATTTGCACTTTCCTTTGAAACGGTGGTGCAGCCTGATAACAAGAATATGCTGAAGAGCAGAACACGCATCAGGCTAGTATTTCCCCAGCTATATTGTCTACAATTACCGGGTTTTCAAAATACTCTATATCAGGTTTTGAATATCTGTTTGTTAGCCATTCAATTCTGGCATCATCAAACCAATTGTCGGCATCTTTCTTGCTCTCAAAACAATAAATGCCGCCGCCAATCGATTTATCTAAATCGCATATGTAGTTTTTGCGGATTAGTCCTTTTGTATCTCTGTACATAGGGGCTGTTTCCTCAAACTTTCCTTTAAGTGCAGCAAGGTCAAGATCTTTAGGAATTTGAAAGGTCACTTTTACAATAATCAAATGCAGACTCCTCTGTCTCTTTTAAAAAAGATTTCAGAAAATAAGAAAAAACATGAAATCCCATCTCCCCTCAAAATTTNATATTTACATGTAAATNATATGCTGCATCCCAAACATGATGTAGAGATGACAAACTAATAATATACCNGCNACTATTGTGCCCTCATGGGTTGGGTTGACCCCTTCAACTTCCGCCCATTTNCCATTNACTGTGAGATAGCTCATTACNAGCATNGCTGCTGACTGAATGGTCCCATATGCAAATATAGCCCATGCTCCTGCTGGGGATGTCATCAACAAGATGGCGTAGACAATATTCTGTGAACCTACGTTAACGCCAGCAAATCTTACCATCCAAGCTGAGCCTGCTCCAATACCCCATTGTTCAATCGCTGCATCAGTTTGAAATGTACAGCGGAAACCATAATAAAGCCCCATCAAAGTGGGTATCAGGATGGCGCCAAAACCAACTATACCTCCCGTATTTTCCAACATGTTTTCCCCTTTTCTATGCCACACTCGGTTTTCCAGCATTTCACGTAGCTCAAAATGCCGGACGACCTTCTTGAATTAGGTTTTAACAACCCTCTCCAGAAAAATAAGCAATTTTAATGACTGTCGCCCCACGCTCCGTGAAACTCATACGCAACAGCCTTGTTGTCACCCACAACCCAAGCATCATGTCCTGGTTCAATGGCATAGGCGTCCCCGGCTGAGTAAGTAATTTCACTGCCATCATTATGCTGGCATGTAATTGTTCCCTCAACTATCACGCCAACGTGTTTTGCCTGACAGCTATCTGTTCCCACAACTGGCTTTATGTCATTGGACCATTTCCATCCTGGCTGGACAGTCAACTTCATGACCCTTTGGCCTAATACATTTACTGTTTCCACCCTTGCATTATTAGGTGTTGATACTTCGTCTGCATCTGTAGAAAAATTTTTTG
>PADU01000009.1 GCA_002700485.1 SAR116 cluster bacterium
GGGTAAAGCCCGAAATTCATCGATCCCATATTCAATGAGGCTACTTCTGGCCTGAATTGTTCTGCAGGACGCACACGTTCCTGCACCGTCATTGTTGGGGCGCCGCCTGTGGTGATGTTGACAACCGCATCTGTTGCCTGTTTGACAACCTGCAAAATGGGTGCAAACGCCTCGGGGCTCTGATCAGGTCGNCCCGTTTCCGGGTCACGAGCATGAATGTGAACNAGNGCTGCACCTGCTTCTGCNGCTTCAATCGCTGCTGTNGCAANCTGCTGCGGCGTNANAGGCAAATGCGGAGACATNGAGGGNGTATGAATTGCGCCCGTAACCGCNCAGGTAATCATCACTTTTTTTGCCATGCANTCTCTCCTTCACCNGGGACNNTATACCTCTTCTTGGTTACGTTGTTTTTTCCATGCCGACAAGCTGGCCANNCGTTCGTTCCGCCACGCGGTACGCCGCAGAATATCGTCCTTACCCANNCTTGTCTGCCAGTTNTGNACAATGCTTTTGGTCACANAAGGGTCAAACACTGTCTGCCCAGGAGGTTCTGCTGCCATATCNCGGAACAGACCGCAATANCGCTGAAAATAATCNTCNGCCCCNTCAGGAGCATTCAGTTCTATGGTTTCAAACGGACCCATAAAGGCCCAGCGCATGCCCAGACCATCTTTCATAGTTTTGTCNAAATCCTCAACACTAATTACATCTTCATGCAGTAAGCGCAGGCCTTCTGCAAGCACAGCCCCTTGCAAACGGTTAAGTACAAAGCCCTGCTTTTCGGATTTTATTCTGACAGGAACCATACCGCACTCTNCATAGATTTGATGAGCTTNATCCAGTATAGCTGATGATGTCCAAGGCGAGCCGCACAGTTCAACAAGTGGAACCAGATGTGGAGGATTCACCGGATGCCCCACAAAACATCTATGCCGCCCAGATAGTTCTTCTGTAAACTGAGATGCAATAATGGCAGATGTTGATGAGGCGATTGGTATATTAGACGGGGCTAGCTGGTCAAGTGCCTCAAACAAGCTGCGCTTTATTTCAATACGTTCAGGACCATTTTCCTGTATAAAATCAGCCCCTGTCAGAGCTGNAACCANATCACCAGTAATCGTCAGCTTTTCTCGAACAGATTGNGGGTCTGCCAACAGGCCATGCCGATGCAAAATTGCTGCTTCCTGCATTACGGTGTCTNATAGCTTATCTAGACAGGCCTCATCNGTATCCTGCATCACNACCTGATGGCCTGCATGCGCAAATACGACTGCCCAGGCACGCCCAATAAGTCCNGAGCCAATAATCGCAATTTTCATCATCTGTTTATCCTTATTATCTTCTGCTNNCTCAGACTGCACAACTGTCTCAGCTGATTGTCAACCATTTGACTTATGCCCGGCAAACAAACACAGTGAGATTGTCCTGTCAGACAGAACAGACATAAAAAATGTGAGAAGAAACAGGTGCGGAGATATGGAACTCGGGCTCAAGGGATTAAAACTATTTATCACTGCAGGGGCAAGTGGAATTGGCCGCCAAATTGTTGAAAGCTTTCTGTCTGAAGGTGCTGATGTGTCAACCTGTGACATTGACAACACTGCATTGGCTGAACTTAGGGCTGCACATCCATCTGTTTCGGCCCATCAGTGCGATGTGTCCAACAGTTCAGCCATACAGGCCTTAATAAAGAACACGGCTGATGAGATGGGCGGGCTAGATTGCCTAGTGAACAATGCCGGCATTGCCGGGCCAACAGCTCGCATCGAGGATATTGATGATGAGGCCTGGCATAACTGTGTCAATATCTGCCTAAGCAGCCAGTTTTACTGNATTAAGGCGGCTTTGCCCTACCTGCGTGACAGCAAAAATGCATCCATAGTCAATCTATCTTCTGCTGCTGGAAAATTTGGCTTTCCCCTGCGNTCACCCTATGCCGCCGCAAAATGGGGTGTAGTTGGCCTAACAAAAACCCTGTCTATTGAACTGGGGCAAGATAATATTCGTGTGAATGCCATTTTACCCGGGCTTGTGGACGGCGACAGAATCAGACGCGTCATTGAGGCAAAATCTCAGCAGAGAGGGCTATCTTTTGCTGATGTTGAAGCAGAGGCTCTATCTTTTTCCTCAATAAAAGATTACGTCAGTCCGAAACATCTTGCTGACCAAATTCTTTTACTAGCAAGTACAAGCGGCCGCATGATAAGCGGGCAGGCTATTTCAATCGACGGAGATACAAAAATGCTTGTCTAGCACCATTGAAAACTCACGCAACTGCCTGATGTTGAATTTTTGAGCAAAAAATTGGACTTCAAAAGTTCAATTGATTAGCCCTAGCATTGTCGAGTGACTGCTGTTCTAAATTTTTATCTCATGAGATCCGCAGCTTTCATCCCTTTTTGAATTTCATAAATAGATTTATTCATATCAGGCTGTGGCTGAGGGATGCGCAAATGAATACTTTCTAGACGTGGTTCAAGAATTTGTTCACCGCATAGAATTTGTTGATTAAAATATTCTATATCCTTAAAGGCATCCATACTACCAAATATTGGAAAAGCATCGGAAGCCGTCATTTCAAAGAACATAAGACGGCGAGACCTATCAGACATATTTTTTGCAGACCCATGCACGATTCGCCCATGGTGAATGGACACGGAGCCAGCAGGGCCTTTAAGCTCAACAGCGTCTTCTGACTTTAATCCAGCATCTAAAACACTCATACCACCTGCGAATACCCCATTGATGTGGTGGTTGTATATCGGCCCCTTATGCGTGCCTGGATAAACCATCAATGGTCCGTTTTTTGATTCCATATCATCGATAATAATACCTACCGCTAATACATCATCATTAGTATAGGGATAGAAAGCCAAATCCTGATGCCACTCAATGGGCGCACCATATTCAGCAGACTTCATGTTTAATTTTGTTGTCCGCAANCGGACATTTGGGCCAATCAGATCCCTAACAGGGGCAAGAATTGAGTCTGAATATAAAAGCTCTTTGACAACATCACTTTGTTTATGTGGCAACTTTATCCGCCGGATTCGTGGCACATCCGGCTCATGACTGTCTTCAAGATCAAACTTATCATCTGATTCCGTCATACCAACAGCTAGCAACTCCAGTCTAGCGATCTCGTTGCGAATATCCTGAATGACATCAAGTTCAAGGTGATTTTCAAGAACAAGATAGCCTGTATCATTAAAAAAACTGACCTGTTCCGCAGTGAGACATTCGCCTTGCATCTGANTCAAATCTTCCTCCTACTCCTTTTATAAGTCTTTTCAGACAAACAAGCTCTCCTTAAAAAATCTACATCGTTGCACCAATTTGCCAAGGGACAAATTCGTAATCACCCAATCCCTGAGCTTCAGATTTTGATGGCTGTCCAGAAGCGACATCCAGCAGTAACTGATAGATTTCACTTCCTTTTTCTTCAAGGCTCAAATTTTCAGTCAACATAGCACCGGCGTTAATATCCATATCGTCAATTAATCTTTTATACATTTCTGTATTTGTGGCAATTTTCACGCAAGGAGACGGTTTTGAGCCAAAGGCAGAACCTCTGCCNGTGGTGAAGGTCACAAGATTGCAACCACTAGCAATTTGACCAGTGACAGATGCNGGATCATAGCCTGGCGAATCCATGAAGGTAAAACCTTTTGCAGTTACTGGTTCGGCATATTTATAGACCCCATTCAGCGGTGTTGTCCCTCCCTTCGCTGCTGCACCAAGCGATTTTTCTAGAATGGTCGTTAAGCCACCTTTTTTNTTTCCAGGGCTGGGATTGTTATCCATGGAGCCCCTATTACGAGCCGTATAATCCTCCCACCATTTAATCAGCTGGACCAATTGCTGGCCTGTTATTTCATNACAGGCCCGCCNTGTCAGCAGATGTTCCGCGCCATAAATTTCAGGAGTTTCCGCCAGAACAGCTGTACCGCCTTGTGCAACCAGCAAATCACACGCATAGCCAAGAGCTGGGTTAGCTGTAATCCCTGAAAGGGCGTCAGAGCCACCGCATTGCAAAGCCACCATGAGTTCAGATACCGGGCACGGTTCGCGTTGGCATTTGTTCGCTTCCGGCAGCATAGTTCGAACCATTTCGATGCCTGTCTCAACTGTTTTAGCAAGACCTTGTGTATCCTGAATATTCATCGCTTTGAATAGAGGACCTTGTTTCAAACCATATGCTTCCAGCAGCCAGTCTATCTGGTTCATCTCGCACCCTAGCCCAACCATCACAATACCAGCATGATTTGGGTTGCGTGCATATCCCCATAACACCCTCTGTAGCGCATCAAAACCCTCACCCTGACCAGCCATGCCGCACCCGGTACCGTGAACAAAAGCAACAACGCCATCAACATTGGGATATTTTGTCATCTCATCCGGGCCAAAGGCGGAGGCAATCATCCGAGCGGCTGTTGCTGAACAATTTACAGATGTCAAAATGCCAATATAGTTTCGTGTGCCAACTTTACCGTTTCCCCGCCGATAGCCCATAAAAGCATCTCTGGACGTTTCAGGCACCACAGCCACAGACTTCAAGTCTGTGGCAAATTCGTAATCAGCTGAAGTGTTGCGAAAGTCAACATTATGCGTATGCACATGTTCACCGGGCNGAATATCTGTACTGGCATAGCCAATTATCTGTGAATATTTTCGAATGGCTTGGCCTTGCTTGATTTTAGCCGTGGCGATTTTATGTGTGCAAGGCACGAGACCCACTGTTATCACCTGCTCAACCTGAACGCCGGAATCAAGCTCAGCTGTAACAGTCACCACATTATCTATCTCACTAAGACGGATAAAGTTTTTCATCTAACAAACTTCCTAGATAGGCGAAATGACTGTCCTTGTTACCTTACATAGTTTGAAACGTAATGTACAACGCAACAAAAATATTTTGTCGTATTGGAAACTCTGTAAAGGTTTCTTAGCCCCGACCTGCTAATTCAGAGTAGCTGGTCCTAGTGTGCAGATCATTTTCAAAACGGTGTAAGATAAAAATGTTTTATGTTTAAAAACAATAGATAAATGAATTTATCCAGTGCAATAAGTTTGCAAGGTAGAGCAAAGAACTGTACGACATTCTTCATAGTTGCGAGATTTTATTTGGTAGCGCCAAGCTGTAAAGTACCCATTTCATTGGTTTTGTTTGGCAAATGCTTTGCCTTTTGACTAAATTCAAAACAAAGCCTCTGGTACAAGCAATACTATTTCCGGCCAAATAATTATAAACCCAACTGTTAGCAGCATTGCCGCCACGAANGGAAGAATTCCTCGATAGACATCCGCTAATTCTCCACGACCCCTAACAGCTTGAACTACATACAGATTCATTCCTACAGGTGGCGTGATTAAGGCTAGCTCCATCATAATTACTAGGAAGATACCAAACCAGACGGGATCGATTCCAAGATGTAGTATAACCGGCATCACAATTGGGATGGTGCCCACCATCATCGATAAAGTTTCCAAAAAACACCCCATGACCAGATAAAACAATACGAGGATTAAAATCATTTGTGTGGCGTTTAGGCCCAGATCAGTAACAGTCCTACTCATAGCTTGCGGAACTCCAAGCAAGCCAACTATGAAGTTNAAGAAAAATGCTGCAGTAATAATAAAAAGTAGCATTGCTGAAGTCTTTATTGTCGCTATGAAGGCTTCGTGTAGCATAGGAAAACTCAATTCACGATTAATTGCAGCAAGGCCAAATGCTAAGACGACCCCTAGAGCTGCCGCTTCTGTTGGAGTAGCCCAACCACCATAAATTGCACCCATAACGATTACAAAAATACCTAAGGGTGGAACGAGGTGCCGTAGACGAAATAGGCGCTCATTTAATGGGGGTACTTCAGTAACTTGTTCGGCCAGTGATGGCTTCCAAAGAACCGCAATTACTATTATTGTCATGAAAACAACGGTAAGCAGGATCCCTGGCAAAATACCTGCTGCGAACAATTGGCCTATCGATGTATTCGTTAATGCACCATAAATAATTAGGTTGACTGAAGGAGGTATCAGAATCCCTAATGTAGCACCAGCGGCAATTGAGCCTAAGACTAGAGGTTCATTGTAAGCGCGACGTTTGAACTCATCAAGTGCTACAGTTCCTATAGTAGCGGCTGTTGCAACTGAAGACCCTGAGACTGCCGAAAACATTGCACATGCTCCAATATTCGTATGTAAAAGGCCACCAGGCATTCGGCTAAGCCAATCTGTAAGACTTTCGTACATGTTGCGAGTAATGCCAGCACGAAGCAAAATTTCTCCTAAAAGTACAAAGAGTGGAATAGTTGTTAGAAGAAAGTCATTCATAACTGCCCAAAGACTTGTTCCATAAGAGAGCAGAACTGGTGGGCCAAAATAGATCATCGCACCGAGTACCCCTGTTGCAAGCATTGCTATGCCAACGTGCAGACCAACAAACATGAGACCCAACATTATAAAAAAACCAAAAACAGCTCCGGTAAGATCGATCATTTGCGGACCTCTTCAATTTCTTCACTGATAGTAGGTGGGGCCAGCACATCTTCTGCTTCTTTGAGACCAATGCGAAGAGCCAAAACACCTCGAAATGCAGTCCATAATGCAGATAAGCCGAAGATTATAAGGCCAGTCATCCAAAGTGATTGAGGTATCCATAGAGGTACCTGAAGCGGACTCGAAGAAACTGATCCAAACGTAAGGCTCTCATCAAGAGTATACCATCCCATATACCCCATAAAAGCAGCGCCAATCCCTAATGCTATATATGAAATAAGGTTTAGAATAGCTTGAACCTTTTTTGGTAACCTAAAAAGTAGAACATCAATGCGCGTGTGAGCTCTTTCAACAGCTGCTAGTGCCATACCGAAGGTGCCTATGATAGCAACTACATAACCGCCGATTTCATCCACTCCCTGAAGCGAGTGGTTGAAGAGTTTGCGTGCAATTATCTCAAAAAAAATTAAAAAGGATAAACCCAAACAGGCATATCCTCCACATATTCCAACAATACGCATATGAACTCTCTTATTTTAGAGGCGCGCACTACTGCACGCCTCTTTGTTGTTTATTTTAATTCAATGCCCCGAACTGCTCCAACAGTAGCATTCCATACTTTAGAGCAATCTGCATAACCAGCATTACAACTCTCTGCCCAACCAGGCAAAACCTTGTCCATTGTGGCAGCTGTGACCTTGGCTTGATCTTCCGGAGTCGGTTCGACTAAAGTCATGCCAAATTTTGTATAGTTTTCACACCCATCACCTCCAGTGTTACAAGCAATAGCCCAGCCATTGTTTTGTTTGGCCAGCGCCCAAAAAGCATTCTGGAAATCAGTAAATTCATTCTCTAGTTTTGCTTTTTCTGCGTCCGAAAAACTATTCCATTTATCAAGGTTTATAAAATGTGCATTCACAGACCAAGAAATTCCAAGAGGTAAAAAGTGTGTTGTTACTTCAGGCCAGTTTCCAGTGTTACCNGATGTTGGAGATGTAATAGCACAATCTACCAAACCACGTTGAAGTGCAGGGTAAACTTCTTTGAAACTCATAGTCACTGGCGTGGCACCTAAGGCTTCAATCAAAGTTGACATAGATGACGTGTAAGACCTAATTTTTAAGCCCTCGAAGTCATTTAGGCTCTTTATTTCGGCATTACAGTAAAAAACCTGTGGGCCATANGGCCACACTGCTAAAGGTTTAGCATTAAACTTTTCTGCAACACGTTTTTCTAATTGNGGCATAAAAGCTTTTACAACTTCTTCTAGTTGATCCATCGAGGTTGATACACCGATAAGATCAATTCCTTCAAGAAATGCATCGTCACGAGCGGCCGCACCTACGGTACTTTGAACAATATCAAATGCACCTGTCCTTACCATCCTCAAAGTATCCTGCATATCGACACCAACAACGTCTAAAGGATTAAAGTTTATNGCGAGGTCAATACCGGTTTTATCTTCTAGTTCGGCGTAAAATTGTTTTTCTAGAGCAGTGTGGAATTTATGCGTAGAAACGAGCCCTGTAGCGCGGATTGTAGTCTCGCCTACTGCAGGCATGGCGCTCATTACCAATGTTGCCACTAGTGCAAAGAAACTGTATGTAAATTTCATTCATTATCTCCATTTGAGTTAAGTTTTTGCTGTTTGAGATACAGCTGCGAAGTGACGAGCTATGTCTATTCGACGCGCCCGCCAGATCTGAGCGTCTAAATCCGCCAGATATTCAAGAATTTTTGTAACAGCGCGAAATCGTGCAGGTCTGCCGCCTATACGCAGNTGAAACCCGATCGATAATGTTGAAGANTTTCCTGCGCGCGCTTCAANCAAAAGTTGCTCGACCGCATCACATACATATTCATACATTTCCGCAGACCTAACAAAACCGTTAGGGTGAAAAAACTTCATATCATTAGTATCAAGATTATATGGAACAACGATAAGACCAGAACTATCGTGGTAAGGTAAATCGTCATCAAAAGCGTTGGATGTATAAATATAGCCTTCATTTGCCAGAAGTTTTCGGGTCCAAGAACTCTCTGAACCCCGACAAAAAAATCCAACTGGTTTTTGACCAGTTGCCGCTTTAATCGCTTCACCAGCGCGAATCAGATCATTTTTTTCACTATCGATATCAGTGTAATCTGCATTCGGCCGCCATAACCATCCATGACATGCTGTTTCGTGCCCTGCGTCCGAGACAGCGCGAGCAAGTTGAGGGCTACGTTCGACTGCTCGTCCACACATGTAAAAAGTAGCAGGTGTATCGGNATTTTTTAATACGTCAAGAAAACGCCACAGACCGACTCGGGTGCCATAAGCAAAGATTTGCTCTTGACCTAGATCACGCTGNCCTTTTGGCACNACACTAATGATCTCCCCAACGAGTTCTGAAGCTGNATCACCATCTCCCACTTGAAGTTCGGCCCCTTCTTCGAAATTCACTACCACAGAAATTGCTACGCGCGCTCCATTAGGCCAGATAATTTCTGGCCTAGAACCTGCGTATCCAATAAGATTTCGTTCAAACATCAAATAAGCGTCCCCAGCCATGGATGGTTTTAGGTTCCCCTCCAGCCACCTTGATTGATTTCCAAAGTGCAGTTGAGACACTATCTAGAACTGTTATTCCAGTTTCTTCTTCAATAAGTGGAGCCAACTGGGCTCCTCTAAAGTTTGTACAAAAAATCAGTATTGCGTCGGGCTGTTCGTTAGCAACAGCTCGGCAAAGTTCTAGTATGTCTGCCTCGGCATAAGTTGCAAAAGAAAAATTACCAGGATCTCCAAGATGTTTTTCAGCAGCAATCTCATACCCTTCCAATCGATAGTTATTAAGGATTTTTTGTTGAATTTCAGTTAGGTAGGGCGTAACAAAACTAATCCTTTTTGCATTGAATTTTGCAAGCAACTCATTCATAGCTAAAATTGAAGAGCAAGCTTTGATACCGGTCCTGGCTTCGATCTCCGAAATTAACGCAGAGTCTTTTTCAAAACCTAACCAGCCTGATGACGTACCATTCCAGCAGATAGATTGAACTTTCGCATCAGCTAGTAAATCTGCTGCCTCTAACATTGGAACATTACTAAATTGGTCCACTGAGTCAGCTTCCAACGATATCTTTAGCACTCTGAAGCGGCTGAAATGGGCCGAGATGTCAGATTGATTGGCCAGCATAGAAAAAGTCAAAGGTTCAAGAACAGTGTTTGAGGAAGGCGTAAGCATTCCAAGACGAGTACTGGCCAAGTCAGATATCATATGAAATACTCCGTCCTATGAAACCGGTTCTTATAATTAATCCAAATGGCTCCCAAAAAACGACACAAGACATGGTTGGCATAACCAGACGATATTTGCCTAATGTAATGGGGTGGACAAATCATAAGGGACCAGAAATGATTGTTGATCAAGACCAGCTTTACGAGGCCGCAAATCAAATATCTGAAGCAGTTTTTCCGGAGGCAAGTGCATTGATTGTGGCTGCTTTCGGCGATCCTGGTGCTAAGAGATTGGCTGGTAGTATGGATATTCCAGTAATAGGAATTGCAGCTGCTGCGGCGCGAGAAGCAGTGTTGAGTGGAGTGTCCTTTGCCGTAGTTACTACCACTCCAAAATTGGCCCCTTCTATAGATGAAATGATGCGAGCTGAGGGGGGTGACACTTATCTTGGATGTCACACCACGGAGGAAGATCCATTGGTTCTGGCATCCAATTCTGATGCGTTGGATTATGCTTTGATAACTTCCTGTGAAATAGCGAAAAAAGCGGGAGCCAAGCGCGTTATCATCGGTGGTGGCCCACTTGGCCAAGCTGCGACCAGAATTTCGTCTCAGGTAAAAGTTCCCTTGATACAGCCTTTGGTTGCTGCATGCAGCGAGGTAAGTGCTCTTATAGAACATCAGCTACCCCACGTTCAAGATGTTGGCCGATAGGTGAGCCAATTGGCTGGCCGTCTTTCATGATCGTTATTCCGCGCAATATAGTATAGACTGGCCAACCGGTTACCTCAAAACCTTCCCACGGGGTGTAATCTGATCCATGGTGTAAGTCAGACTGCCTTATTGGTTTCGTGAGACTTGGATCCCAAAGCGTTACATCAGCATCAGCTCCAACCGCTATCGCACCCTTGCGTGGGTAAAGTCCGTAAAGACGAGCGTGGTTGGTTGCCGTGATGGCAGCAAAATGGTCTAGGGAAATACGCTTCTGCACTACTCCCTCAGAAAAGAGTATTGGTAATCTGGTTTCTACTCCCGGTATTCCATTTGGAATATTTCGAAAACTTTGTCTTGCACCGGGGGCATCCTTACCAGCCGAATCGTTAAATCGAAATGGACAGTGGTCAGACGAAAAAATATCAAAAGTTTTATTTTGAATTCCATCCCATATTTTTGGCCATTCTTGTGCTGAGCGTGGTGGCGGAGAGCATACATATTTTGCACCTTCAAAGCCTGCACGGTCTAAATCTTCAGCGGTAAGAGTGATGTACTGAGGACAAGTTTCTGCGAAAACCTTTAATCCACGCTGGCGAGCGCGCTGAATTTCTTCAGTAGTTTCACCATTAGAAACGTGTACAATAGTAAGTGGAACTCCTGCAATTTCTGCCAGCGAGATAGCACGATGGGTGGCCTCCCTTTCAACAGGAATTGGGCGTGTGGGTGCATGATAAAAAGGGCCCGTGTCACCAATTAGCTCAGCTTTGTCACGAAGAAACTCAATCGCATCCTCATTTTCTGCATGGACCATAATCATTGCATTATGCTCCTTCGCCACAGCCATAACCTCTAAGATTTGTCTGTCACTCAGGGCAAGGTTGGCATACGTCATAAATACCTTAAAACTAGTGTAGCCAGCCTGAATTAGCGCTGGTAAATCTTGCCCGATGGTAACTGGATCAGTATCGTTTACAATCAGATGAAATGAAACGTCTGTCATGCATTTACCTTCAGCTTTTTTGCGGTAAGCTGCCACGGCTTCGCGAAGAGTTTGACCTTGTTCAGGAAGACAAAAAGGAAGGATCGTTGTGTTACCCCCACAAGCAGCAGATCGAGTACCTGTTTCAAAATCATCAGCCATCTCAACACCTGGCCCGGAAGGTTGAGAGATATGCACGTGACTATCGATACCACCTGGTAACGCGACTAGACCCTCTGCATTAACAACATGCTTACCATCTAGATTGGAGTCGATTGCTGCTATCTTGCCGTTTGTTATACCGATATCCGAATTAACAGTTCCATTAGCTGCAACCACCATCGAGTTTTTTATCACGCTTTCATAGTACATAAATTTTAGCTTTTTCTATTCATTATAAGATGTTCGTTTTCCGGAGCTGAGAGTTGTCCAGCCAATCTCATCCTTATGATAGGCAAGATTGTCTTTATAAAATGAGCTAGACTAGTTAGTTATTTGTAATAAAAGATTGAAAAATTTGATTGATGACTAAGAAACAGCGTAAACAGGATTTACTTAAAATACTTTATGATGAAACTATTTCGGCTTTAAGAAGCGAGTAAACTTCTTTTTTTACTCACGACCACGATATTTCGATAGGAAGTTAGACTAGACGCTAAATTAATTTTATTAAGCCGATAACTTCACTGTAATAAAAGTTACCANCCGCCCTGCCGATTTCTACTGCCAAAAATTACTATAAGCGGTGCATAAAATGCACAACGTAGGAGGAGGTTTTGCGGGAAATTGAGCTTATTGCATGTAACGTCAATATAAGAATCCTTTAGAAACCTGCTTTAACGACTGCATAAAATCCATTTACATTTACTTTAGTAAAACTTTTGTAGATGAATAAACAAATATTGGAGATAGAATGAACGATAGCCAAAAGCTAATTANNGCAAAAAAGATCCTTCTAGGCTTTGACAGACTAGGGCGAGCAGAGATTGTTGAGGGGAAGGCAATTTTTGTAAAAAATAACAAAATAAATGAGATTGGTCCTACCAGTGCATTAAGGCAAAAATATAAAGAAATTCCAGAAATTGGAGGAGAAAATCTATTTGCAATGCCCGGCTTAGTGAATGCGCATCATCATTTGGGCGTCACACCTTTTCAACTGGGAGCTCAAGACCACCCACTGGAGCTTTGGTTCGCTGAACGCTTAAAGATGCGAAANGTACCNCCAACATTAGACACACTTTATTCCGCTTTTGAGATGATATCGTCAGGTGTCACTACAGTACAGCATCTTCAAAGTCGCGCNCCCGGAAATTTACCGTCAGTTCTTGACCAGTCTAACGAAATAATTGCNGCGTATGAGCAGATCGGTATGAGAGCATCATATTCGTTTGCTCTTCGTGACCAAAACCGCATGATTTACGATTCTGACGAAAATTGTCTAGCTCTTCTTCCACCGAAACACCGACCAACGCTAAAAAAGTACTTTGAAAGCTTTAGCCTATCAATCAGTGAGCAATTAGAAATATTCAACATTTTAACAGAGCAACACGCAAAGACTAATTTAATTGAAATACAATTAGCCCCGTCCAATTTACATTGGCTTTCTGACAAAGCGCTTGAAACAATATCAGAAGTAGCAGTAGACACAGGTGCAAAAATACACATGCATTTGTTGGAAACACCTTATCAGGCNGAGTACGCCAGACGTCGGANANGCCAATCAGCATTGGAATATATAGATAANTTTGGGCTTTTAGGTCCTCAGCTTACTATTGGGCATGGTGTATGGATGACAAAAGATGATGTTGATNTTTTAGCAGAGAGTGGAGGTTGTCTTTGTCATAATTGTTCATCAAATCTACGTCTCAAAAGCGGCAAAGCTGATTTAGCTAGTTTTTTATCAAAAAATATTCCAATAGCATTAGGTATTGATGAGGCCGGAATAAATGATGACCGCGATATGCTACAAGAGATGCGGCTAGCTTATACTTTACATAGACCACCCGGCCATTCTTCGCCAAACCCAAGCGCTGCAGAAATTTTAAGAATGGCAACAGAACATGGTGCAGCTAGCACACCTTTTTCCGGAAAGATTGGTCGACTTGAAAAAGGCCTATTTGCAGATATTTTACTTCTAGATTTGAACTCTTTAGCTTTCCCATACCAAGATTTTGATATACCNCTACCAGATATTATAGTGAGGAGAGCCAAGCGCAAAAGTGTTGATACGGTCATAATTGATGGCAATGTNGTATTCAACAAGGGCAAATTTACCAGAGTAGACGAAGACGCTTTATTGGAAGAAATTAGCAAAGTCCTTAGCCGGGCAAAGACCCCAGAGGAGATCAAATTAAGAGAGCTTTCAGAAATCATAATGCCAGCGGTTAAAAATTTTTATTCAGGATGGTATTAATACTTCAACAAATAGATGGCGCTAAAAAAATAGTGTGACCAAGTTTGTCAAATTTAATTCGCATTTTATGGCATTGTGATTGAAGCTACACATGCAACGCTTCAATAAAACTATTTTCGAGACATGAAAAATCTTCACCCTTTCTTTGTAACTGAAGTGGGTTAATTCAACCTCTCAAGAAACTGTTGGCAAATCATCTTCAAGATAAATGCGTATAATTTGCTCAAAATTTGTTTCACTTTCAAATCCAAAAGTGTGCGCGCGATCCGTCTGAAAATCACGAGGCCAACCCGCAACAATCTTGACAATCTGTTCATCAAGTTGAGGCTTAATCAGCTTTACCACGTCATTTCCAGCGACTGACCGCAAAGCCTCAATCTGCTCAGCAACAGTGCAAGACACGCCTGGCATGTTTAGTGCACGCCGACTACCCAGAGCGTCCAAATCAAGAGTTGCGGCATGCGTCAAAAACCTCGCCGCAGAGCGTGGCGAGGCATGCCAATGACGCACATTATCGCTGACCGGCAAAATTGCTTCAACACCATTAAGCGGTTCACGGATAATGCCAGAGAAAAAGGAAGAGGCTGCCAGATTTGGCTTGCCGGGACGCACACAGATAGTGGGTAGGCGAATGGAAAGCGCATCAATAAAGCCCTTTCGGCTATAATCAGAAAGCAACAACTCAACAATCGCCTTTTGCGCACCATATGATGTCTGCGGTGTGCAGAAAAACTCATCTGTTATTCTTGCAGGAAAGGGCGCCCCAAAAACCGCAATAGATGATGTGAAAATTAGTTTTGGCCTGTAGCTGCCCCCGGATTGGTCATGGTGAACACGCAAAGCTTCCAAAAGTGACCAAGCGCCAGACATATTAATCTGCCAGCCTTTTTCAAATTCCAGCTCTGCCTCTCCTGACACAATAGAAGCGAGATGAAAAATCAGGTCAGGCTTTAAATCTGCAAGTTTCTTAGCTTCAGCTGGGTCAGCAACATTGCCAACTAGAACAGAACAGCCATCTGCACCGGAAGGCACATGAGCAGAAACGATATCGTGAAGATAAAGTTCAGATGAGCTATCTATTCCTGATTCCCCGGAAAGAATACGGTTCAGTAATTTCTGACCTACCATTCCTGCAGCACCCATAATCAATACACGCATTTATCTTTCCTTTTAATCATCAAATAATCACTGACAGAGCGAATTACTATTTTCAATTCATGTCATTGTGTCATTATGTTTTTGCCAGTAGGCCCTACAATAGAAATTTATTCCGTAATAGATAGCATGAGTCAACTTGGCTGATGAGGAAGCAACTTAAAAGTGAAAACAGGGCATAAATTTATGGACGCATCACGAACAAGAAAGAGGCTGGCAGGAAAGACCGCCCTTGTCATCACCGCAGGTCAGGGCATTGGCACAGCATCTGTGCTGGCGATGGTAAAGAAAATCATGCTGCTTCTTGGTATGCACGGAAAGTGCCTTAACAACGGGGCAGGCGCACATAATTGACGGCGGTTGTTCAGACTGATAAGCCAATCGAAGAGAAGAGTTTAAACTATATTCAGACAGACAGAAGCGAGTGGATAAGGCGATGACAGACCGCAAAATCAAAACTGAAAATCTGCGTTCGCGCCTCTGGTTTAACAACCCAGATGATGCGGAAATGACAGCACTATATACAGAGCGTTATCTAAATTATGGACTGACAAGGGATGAGCTGCGCGCAGGCAAACCCATTATTGGCATTGCACAGACCGGGTCTGACTTATCACCCTGTAATCGTCACCATTTAGAACTGGCCAAACGTGTGCGTGACGGGATCATTTCTGCTGGTGGCGTGCCCATGGAAATTCCGGTTCACCCTATCCAGGAAACTGGCAAGCGTCCCACAGCGATGCTGGACAGGAATCTGGCCTATCTCAGTCTGGTTGAGAGCCTTTACGGCTATCCGATTGATGGTGTCGTGCTAATGATAGGGTGTGATAAAACTACCCCGGCGCTTTTGATGGCAGCTGCCACTGTGGATATACCAGCCATTGCCCTGTCTGTCGGGCCAATGCTAAATGGCTGGCATGAAGGTGAGCGAACAGGTTCTGGCACAATTGTCTGGAAGGCTCGTCAATTAATGGCAGCTGGAGAAATTGATGATGATGGATTTCTTGACCTTGTAACCTCCTCCTCACCCTCAACTGGCTATTGTAATACAATGGGCACAGCCACTACGATGAACTCNCTTGCTGAGGCTTTGGGTATGCAGCTGCCNGGNTCAGCAGCAATACCTGCCCCTTATCGTGAACGGGGNCAGATCTCTTATGAAACCGGNGCCCGCNTTGTNAATATGNTTTGGGANGATCTNAANCCATCNGACATCATGACACGTCATGCTTTTGAAAATGCAATTGTGATCAATTCGGCTATTGGCGGATCAACAAACGCCCCAATTCATCTCAACGCTATTGCCTGCCATCTAGGTGTGGCGCTAGACAATGATGATTGGCAGGCAGTTGGCCATCATGTGCCGTTGTTGGTTAACCTTCAGCCTGCAGGTGATTATCTGGGTGAAGATTATCACCGCGCAGGTGGGGTGCCTGCGGTTGTTGCTGAACTGATGCGCCATAATTTGCTGCCACACCCGCAAGCCATCACAGCAAACGGACAGTCTATTGGCATGAATTGCGAAGCTGCAAAAATCAAAAATTCAGATGTGATTTTCACTGTTGATAAGCCGATAAAACAATCTGCGGGCTTTGTGAATCTTAAAGGCAATCTGTTTGATAGTGCTATTATGAAAACAAGTGTAATCAGCNCGTCCTTTTCAGAACGTTACCTATCAAATCCTGATGATCCGAACGCATTTGAAGGCACAGCCTTTGTGTTTGACGGGCCAGAGGACTTTCACAAACGGATTGATGATGAAAGTCTGAACATGAATGCACAGTCCATTCTTGTGATGCGTGGGGCAGGGCCAATTGGCTATCCTGGCGGTGCTGAGGTGGTGAATATGCGTCCGCCTGCCTATCTGATTAAACAAGGAGTGTCAGAACTGCCCTGTATTGGCGACGGCAGACAGTCAGGAACATCAGGGTCACCGTCAATCCTGAATGCATCGCCAGAAGCAGCCGCTGGGGGCGGTCTTGCGTTGTTACAGACAGGGGACCGCATTCGTGTAGATATGAACAACTGCAGTGCAGATATACTGGTCAGTGATAACGAACTTCAGGACCGTGCAGAAAAGCTGGCCGCAAATGGCGGCTTTCCTTCACCGGAAAGCCAGAGCCCATGGCAGCAATATTTCCGAGAGATGGTCAAACCTTTTTCAGAAGGTATGGTTCTGCGCGATGCCCCAGATTATAAATCTATCGCTCGCACTAAAGGTGTGCCTCGCGATAATCATTGAGACATTCAGTGCTGAGTTTCGAACAGAAAAATAAATTCGAAGGAGAATAAGTGAATGAAACTGGTAAGATATGGGAATGAAGGGCGGGAAAAGCCCGGTCTTATAGATGCTGACGGTCAGTTACGAGATCTTTCCAGCCATGTAGCTGATGTCAATGGTCCGGCCCTGTCAAAGGACAGTCTGAAAATGCTTTACGACATTGACCCAGCCAGTCTACCTGCTGTCAGCGGCGCCCCCCGGCTTGGAGCCTGTGTCGGTGATATTGGAAAATTCATGTGCATCGGCCTAAATTATTCTGACCATGCGGCCGAGACAGGTGCAGACATTCCTGAACACCCTATTTTGTTCATGAAAGCTACGTCTGCTGTGGTGGGGGCAAACGACACAGTCATGCTACCCCGCGGTTCCACTCATACAGACTGGGAAGTTGAACTTGGCGTTGTGATTGGCACTCCTTGTAAATATGTTTCTGTCGAAGAGGCCCTCAATTATGTGGCGGGATATTTTGTTTCAAACGATGTTTCCGAGCGTCATTTCCAGACTAAGCTGGCCGGCCAATGGACCAAAGGTAAATCCTGTGACACTTTCGGGCCAATCGGTCCGTGGCTCGTTACTTCAGATGAAATTGCAGACCCACAAAATCTGGATATGGGGCTGGATCTAAATGGCCAGCGCATGCAGACCGGGAACACATCAACAATGATTTTCACTGTTGCTGAATGTATCTCTCATCTGTCGCAGATGATGACCCTACAACCAGGAGATGTAATCTCGACAGGCACGCCGCCAGGTGTGGGCATGGGCATAAAGCCTGAGCCAGTTTACCTAAAAGAAGGTGATATTATGGATGTGTGGATTGAAGGCCTTGGCCAGCAGACGCAGACAGTGGGACAGGACAAATGAACCTTCACAGACCAATCGGATAAAAATTCATTTTTAGATCAATCGGAACAAAACTATGTCTTCAACTTTAAAAATTGCGTTCCTAGGTACAGGCCTTATGGGAAGCCATATGGCACGCAATATATTAAAAGCCGGATTTTCGTTAAAGGCCTGGAACCGCACCCTAGCCAAAGCACAAGCCCTGATAGCTGATGGCGCAGATGTGCCGGCAACAGCAGCAGAAGCCATCGCGGAGGCTGATATTGTGATAACAATGTTGAGTGACGGGCCAACTGTATATAATCTTCTGTTTGGTCAGGAACTTGCCGCAGCCATGAAAGCAGGGACACTCCTGATTGATATGAGTTCGATCAAGCCAAGTGAGGCCCGCACACATGCCGCGCTGATGCGCGAGCGGGGCCTGCATCATCTGGATGCACCAGTATCGGGCGGAACAAAAGGTGCTGAATCAGGCAGTCTAGCTATTATGGCTGGCGGAGATGAAGCAGTCTTTACCAGAGCTGTGTCTGTTCTCAGTGCCATGGGGAGGCCTGTTCGAGTTGGCCCTGACGGGTCAGGCCAACTATCTAAACTGGCAAACCAAACTATCGTGGCTGTCACGATCGGGGTCGTTGCTGAAGCAATGTTGTTGGCTGAAAAAGGTGGTGCTGACCCCGCTGCTATACGAGATGCGTTAAAAAGCGGTTTTGCCGACTCAGTTATCCTGCAACAGCATGGCGAGCGAATGACTACAAGAAACTTTGAGCCAGGGGGCCTGTCGCGAAGTCAGCTAAAAGATATCAATAATGCGCTGGAGGAAGCTGGCCAGCATGAACTTATGCTACCACTGACTGAGCAGGTTAAAACGCGTTACACCACCCTAATCGAAAAGATGGACGGAGCAGATACAGATCATTCAGCTCTCTATCTTGAATTGCTCAGGCAGAATGGTCTTAAATAAGCGCTAGACAAAATTTAAGGAAGTTGCCATGAAACCAGTTCTGTTAATTATTGGGGAGATCACACCGCGTATGGCAGAACGCTTTTCCACTGCCTTTACTTGTCATTACCTTGATAAAATTGCGGATACCGAACAGTTTCTAGCAGCAAATGGGCAGTCTGTTCAGGCAATAGCCACATCGGGGCATGACGGTGTGCCAGATAATCTACTTGAAAGCCTATCTAA
This sequence comes from SAR116 cluster bacterium, assembly GCA_002700485.1. GTDB lineage: Bacteria > Pseudomonadota > Alphaproteobacteria > Puniceispirillales > Puniceispirillaceae > JADHLI01. Next base: position 19,287 of record PADU01000009.1, read on the forward strand.
TCTAAAGATTATTTCCAATTACGGGGTTGGGTATGATGCTATTAATGTGGATAAGGCAGTCAGCAAAAATATTCTTGTCTCCCATACACCTGATGTACTGAATGAGGAGGTTGCCACAACTGCGCTGATGCTGCTGATGGCAGTAAGCCGCGAGCTGATTGTGAATGACAGCTATATCCGAAAAGGTAACTGGTCAAAAAAAGGAAACACACCGCTGAGTAGAGCTGTAGATGGCATGTCTGTTGGAATATTGGGCTATGGACGTATCGGGCAAGCGATTGCCCGTAAACTGGAGGCTTTTAACTGTCAGATTTCTTATCATGCTCGGTCAGAACGAAAAGACAGCCCACATCGCTACTATGATAACCTGATCCGTTTGGCAGATGATGTAACCGCCCTTATAGTGATCACACCAGGTGGTCAGTGTACACATCACTTGGTAAACGGCGATGTAATATCAGCACTAGGGTCTGAAGGCATCCTTGTGAATGTGGCTCGCGGATCAGTTGTGGATGAAAATGCGCTGATTGCCGCGCTTCAAGATGGGAGTTTGGGAGCTGCAGGGTTAGATGTTTTTGCTGCAGAACCACATGTGCCTGAAGTTTTATTCACAATGGATAATGTTGTTCTGACCCCGCATATCGGATCGGCTACGGTTGAAACACGCCGCGCAATGGGGGACCTGACTGTTGATAATCTAATCCAGTATTTTGCTGATGGCCAGGTCATCACACCAATCCCAGAATGCCTTCGTTTGATTGGCTGAACAGAGCAGCTTTTTGCTCAGGCCCCTTTTGATTAAACCGTCACAGTCATACCGCCATCAACATAGAGAACTTGCCCATGCATGAAGTCAGAGGCAGGAGTGGAAAGAAAAATAGCGGCGCCGACCAGATCGTCAACCTGACCCCAGCGACCCGCTGGAGTTTGGGCAATTAGCCAGTCACTGAAGGCCTTATCCTCAAATAGAGGCTGGGTGAGTTCTGTTGAGATATAGCCAGGGCCAATTGCATTACAATTGATACCATACGCTGCCCATTCAGCTGTCATAGCTCTGGTTAAGCCGCCCACAGCAGCCTTTGCAGTCACATAAGCGCCAACATGATGACGAGCCATTTTCGTCATGATAGAGGCAATGTTAATTATTTTACCCTGCCCGCGCTGCTTCATATGCCGTGTCACTGCCTGCCCAAGGTAAAACAGAGCCGTGGCATTAGTGTTCATTACATCCTGAAATTTGTCAGAAGCAAAGTCTTCTAAAGACTGTCTGTGCTGAATACCGGCATTATTGATAAGAATATCAATCGGCCCATCTGCAGATTCATAATTGTTTATGGCCTTCTGTACTGCTGGCTGGTCACGCACATCAAAACAGAGGGTCTGTGCAGACACATCCTGCAAGCGCAACCTGTCAGTCGCTTCGGCCAACTTTTCCGGGTTTCTGCCATTCAGAATGATTTTCGCCCCAGCCTGTGCCAGACCCGCTGCGAGACCAAACCCTATACCGCGTGTTGCTCCTGTAATCAGGGCTGACCGTCCCGTCAAATCAAAATGCTGCTTTGCGGCTTTTGTCATCATATCCCCTTATCCTTTTCATCAAGCTGCTCAGTTTAGAATGCCTTTTCAGGAAAAATGCTGTTTGAACAGTTCAATTCCAGTTCTAAACCCGTCTTCAAAATTTCCATTGCCAGAGTGATAAACACTTTCAAATGAAATTACACCATCATAGCTTATCTCCCGTAGGCCACCTGCCATAGGGGCAAATAAATCCGCAAGCTGCCCCGTGCCCATCTGCCGGACTTCCAGCGTTGCCTTTGGTGTATCCACCTGAACGTCTTTGATATGGATATGCCCTAAATATCCATCTTTTGCCATTTCAAATCCGTCTGGAAAGGCCAGCTCATGACACCAGCAATTATTTGCCGGATCCCAAAGAACCTTCAGCACATCTTTAGCGTCCAGCGCATCGATCAGTTTCACCGCTGTATAGTTCGAATTCACCATTGTGCCATTGCCGGTTTCAACCACCAGCGTGACCCCTTCTGTGCGGGCCAGATCGACAGCTGGAGCAATCAGGGGCGGCAAGGTATCCCAAGCCCCCTTTGCCACGTTCCAATGTTCTGCTCCGTTTGTACCCCACAAGATTTGTTCCTTTTTTGAAGTCATAATGCGCACCAAAGGACAATTCAACTGATGCGCCATTTCAATAACACATTTCAGATAATCCATGTGGCGCGTATGGTCCTTATCCCCTGCTTTTGACGCTGTTGTCAGCCCAGCAAAAATATGTCGGGACAAGCAAGACACAGGCTTGTTATGTGTATCTAGGAGTTCTTTGATTTGTGCAATTTCAGACGCATCATGATCCCCAACTTCCTTGTCCCAGACAAACTGCAACTCAGCATAATCAAGGCCAAATTCATCCATAACCTTTAGCGCATGACTCAAATCGCGACTGATCCCATCACAAATTACACCCAGTTTCATGTCTTCGCCTCCTTAAGTTTTAATTAGCGGTGCAGCTCCGCACTAACAATGTCTTCTAAAACCCGGGTCACAACCCAATTGTCTCCATCGGGGTATTTTGTCTTTCCGGCATGAAACAACTGCATGGCTGTTGCGGCTGTATGCATCGGCACGCCCAGTTTCTCAGCAAAACCCAGAGATATCGTTAAATCCTTGTGCATGGTAGCAATGTGACTGCCTGTACCTTCAAACTGACGATCAATAATATTTTCAAGGGCTGTATTGGCCACACCGCAACCGGCCCCTGAAGTTGAAAAGACGTCAAATAAAGTCTGACCAGAAATACCAGCTTTCGCTGCGAGAACAGAAGCTTCAAATGTAGCCGAAAAGACTGAACCAATTAGAGACTGCAGACAGGCTTTCACAATCTGGCCCTTTGGTGCGGCCTCACCAACATGATGAATTGTTTTTGAGACAGCCTGCATAATATCACTGCAGTTTTTCATATCCGTATCACTGCCGGCAGCCATCATCGTTAGCGAACCAGACTGGGCCCCGGGAAACCCGCCACTGACCGGGCTGTCAATGAGGGATAGGCCACGTTCGCTAAGAGAGTCATAAATTTCAGCAGCTTCAGCAGGNTTTATAGTGGCGGTNAGAATAATAACACTGCCTGANNGAAGATGATCTGCTAGTCCATTTTNACTGAAAATTACCTGTTTGGCCTGGTGGCCNGTCATGACCATAACAAACACGGCACGNGCATTCGCTGCGACTTCTCCCAAATCCNGGGCCGCTNTNCCTCCCATCGCTGTAAAAGCNTTCATGCGGTCAGGATCCAGATCGANCCCGNATACNTCAAACCCTGCTTTCAGCANATTTTTGGCTAGGCCGCTGCCCATATCCCCAATCCCGACAAGGCCCACTTTATTTTTATCTACTGTCATCTGCCTCTCCTTGACAGAACACACTCTGGTCCTGTCTTTGCNTGTTTTCCTCACTTTTAACTAAATAAGGCCATATATCCTCATCAAAAGACAAACAAGAAACGGTATCAATTAAAAATAAAATCTTGAAAGGCTAGTCTGTTTGTATATTTCTGGGGTAAACAGGCACAGCATCAACAAAACTGGACAAATGGCCAGCTTNCAATCATAAGGCAAAAGAAAGACTGCAGTGAACCTCATGCATACCCCACCAGACATAAAGACCTTTGATCAGTCAGCCTTTCGCAAAGCACTGTCCTGTTTTCCTACAGGCGTTGGTGTTGCCACAATCGTGTCAGCAGATGGACAGCCCCATGGCATGACCATCAGCTCATTTAATTCTGTTTCAATGAATCCACCGCTGATTTTATGGAGCATCGGGCTTGAGGCTGCTTGTCTTGATGATTTTAGACAAGCTGAAGCCTTTGCAATCAATATTTTGGCAGCTGACCAAAAACCAATCAGCCAGAGATTTGCCCAAACCAAACAAGACCGCTTTTCAGGTCTTGACTGGCATTTGTCTCCAACAGGTCTGCCACTGCTTGACGGAGCCGCAGCCACACTCAGCTGCAAGGTCTGGAGTCGTTATCCGGGCGGTGATCATGAAATCATTGTTGGTGAGGTTTATGAGCTGACCTGCAGTGATGAAACACCCCTGCTTTATGGTTTAGGCCAGCTCACATCATTTCCAAAAGAACTATAGGAATTCTTTTAAAGTCGTTTGAACAGCTGAACTTACAGCCCGGTTTCGATCAGGGTAACGCCTGTTGTTTTCCGGGCTGTTAAAGCGCGAAACGCATCAGCTGTCTGGGCCAAATTAAATCGCTGATTAATGGNNACTTTTATTTTTTCAGANCGCAGCATGGAAAATAAATTTTTTGCTGAAGCCGCCAGCTGCTGCTCTNTAGCAATGTAGGTCGCTAATGTTGGGCGCTGCGCATATAAAGACCCGTTTGCAGCCAGGTCACCAAGCTTAAAGTCTGATGCGAGGCCACTCGACTGACCAAATGCGATAAAATGACCAAGATTTTTGATCACTTTAAGCGACCCCGGATAGGTGTCCTTACCAACTGAGTCATAGACAGCCCGAACGCCTTTACCGTCTGTAATTTCCATGACCACATCCACAAAATCCTCATCTGTATAATTGATAACATGCGCATAGCCTGCCTGTTTTGCCAATTCGACTTTTTCATCTGTCCCGGCCGTTCCGATTGCTATCACGCCCATAGCGTTCATCCACTGTCCTGCCAGTAAACCTACCCCGCCTGCTGCCGCATGAAACAGAACGGTATCACCAGCTTGTAAGGGTACAGACTGATTTAGAAGGTATTCTACCGTCATGCCTTTTAGTAGTGAGGCAGCTGCCATATCATCACTGATATCGTCAGGCAGTTTGACAACCCGGTTTGCTGGGATCGTCCGTTCTTCAGCAAAGGCCCCAACATGCATCGGATAGCCCACTCGATCTCCTTCAGACAGGTCTGATACCCCTTCACCAACAGCGATCACGCGACCAGCTGCTTCATTCCCTGGCACAAAAACATCNTTTTCTGGAAATGGATAGACACCAGATGTCTGATAAACGTCCAAAAAGTTCAGCCCCATTTTTGTCTGTGAAACGACTATCTCACCAGCACCAGGGGTTGGAGTGGATCTNTCNCTNACTTCCAAAACATCTGCGTTTCCCGGTGTTGCTGCGCAAACAAAACGTCCCATATTGACCTCTTTTCCTTGCATATCTGTTATGCTAAAAATGCTTTCTTATGCATTAAGATACAGCCTCAGGGGCTGAAAAGTCACGAGCAAAATGCATCATCTTTCTTTTTATTCCCGAAACTATTTTGACAGGCTTTTTACTTGTCAAAACGGCATTTTGTTCGGCACACTGAGCATCATGATCTTCATAATCTAGCAGGCCAGGTGAGATAAAAATTTATATGCAACAGACAAGTGAACGAGCTCATCATCTGCAATCCAGCCTGATAAGAGATGTAGCTGAAAAAGGCATGCAGATGCAGGACATTCTGCCCCTGTGGTTTGGAGAAGGGCAGTGGCCAACATCACAGATAGCGATCGAGGCAGCCCAGAATGCCCTTCAGGCAGGGGATCATTTCTATCAGCCAAATAATGGCAAGCCTCGGCTCCGGTCTGCGCTGGCGCATTACATGAACGGACTTTACGGCACAAGTAAAACTAAAAAGAACATCACTGTGACTGCTTCAGGCATGCAGGGTCTGGCCCTAACCGCCCTTGCTCTTATAGATAGTGGTGACCGTGTTGTGTGTATTGACCCAGTCTGGCCAAATCTAGGCGAAAGTTTCAAAATTGCGGGAGGTCAGATTGACCCAACAACCCTGGTTGCANGTGATGGGCGTTGGCATTTGGATATGGAACAACTTCTAGCCAAGCTGACTGATAAGACTAAGGCGCTTTTGATTAACTCACCAAACAATCCTACAGGCTGGGTCTGCTCTGCTGAAGAACAAAAGATCATTTTAGATCATTGCCGCAAACGAGGAATTTGGATTGTGTCTGATGATGTATATGCGCGGCTATATCAACATGACCCTTTAACGCCAGGATTTCAGCATCTGGCCAATGCGGATGATTTGCTCATTTCAATCAACAGCTTTTCAAAAGCCTGGTCAATGACAGGTTGGCGTCTGGGTTGGATAACCGCGCCAACTGCCCTTGAAAAGACTTTTGCTCATCTGACTGAATTTAACATTGCCTGTCCAGCCGGTTTTATTCAAGAGGCAGGTCTTGCCATGATCGAGCAAGGGGAGGCAGAGGTCAGCCTGCTGCAGCACAGGTTAAGTAAAGCACTCACACTCACCCGTACCCGCCTGAAAAACTTAGCGGGTGTTTCATTTATCGAGCCCGACGGCGCGTTTTACTGTTTTTTTTCTGTACAAGGCTTAACAGACAGTCTGGCTTTTGCGCATGCTATCCTAGAAAAGACAAAGGTAGGGCTAGCCCCCGGGCTGGCTTTTGGGCCAGCTGGTGAGGGATATCTGCGGCTGTGTTATGCGCAAGATGAAAAAATCCTGAATGAGGCTTTTGACAGACTGGACAAAGGGTTTAACGCTGTCAGAAGCTCGCTACTGGGGTGATGAATAATATATCTTTGGAAAAAATGAGTCGCAGATGCTAATGAGAGTGAATGAAATAACATCCTGGTTGTCAGACATTTTTGCGACAGCCGGCTGCCCTAATGAAGAAGCGCGTCTTATTGCTGTTCATCTTGTTGATGCGGATGCAAGCGGCCATCCCAGCCACGGCATTGTTAGGGTTCCCCGCTATATTGATTATATCCATGCGGGAACAGTCCGCCCAGTTTGTGCATATGAAACTTTGGTTGACTCCGAAACGCTGTGTCTTATTGATGGTCAGTTCAGCTTTGGTCAGGTACTAGGTCATCATGTGGTCAACCGAGCAGAGAACATGTGCCAAAAAAATGGTCTTGGCATCATTGCGCTGCGTAACGCNGGTCATCTGGGGCGGATAGGCGGCTGGGCAGAACTGCTAGCAGATAAAGGTCTTATATCTATTCATTTTGTCACTGTTGCCGGTTCAAGAATTGTTGCCCCTTTTGGCGGTAAGCAGGCGCGCATTTCAACCGCACCTGTGGCGATTGGTGTGCCGCATGAAGCAGAGGGTAATGAGACACAGCATTTTATTCTTGATTTTGCCACCAGCCGAGTTGCTGAGGGAAAAATACTGGTAAGCCAGAAAACCGGATCAACTTTACCAGCAGACGCTATGGTTGATGAAACAGGCGCAGATTCAAAAATTCCAAAAACCATTTATGGCATAACAGCTTCAACAGATGTCCCAGATCCGCGTGCAGGTAAAGGTGCAATTCAGACATTCGGTCAGCATAAGGGGTCTGGTCTTGGGTTGGCCTGCGAGCTACTAGCAGGTGCTTTAACAGGCGCCGGAACAAACGCCTGTGACCGGCCATTTTGTAATGGCATGCTGTCCATTATTCTTGACCCAGAAAAGCTGAACACAGATGACCAGATCGCTTCTGAAATATCAGATTTCATTACCTCAATCCGCCAAACATCTCCACGCAAACCAGATCAGCCGGTTCTAATCCCAGGCGATCCTGAACGCGCAAAACGAGCTGAAGCCAACCGTCAGGGCATTGAGCTGAATGCAAAGATAGCTGCTCAGCTGAAAGCCATTTCAGATGATTTGGGTGTGTCTGTTCCAGACATATTTCAGGGCTAGTCAGCTGTCCAGCCGCCATCAATCAGCAAGCTAGTGCCTGTGATAAGAGCAGCTGCGTCTGATGCCAGAAACACCACACCGCCCATCATATCTTCAACTTCGCCAACACGGCCAAGTTTGATTTTATCTTCAATCCATGCCCGTCTTTCAGAATTCTGAAAGGTTGCTTCGGTCAAAGCTGTGCGCACGAAAGTTGGGCAGATTGTGTTGATCCTAACCTGATACGGACCCCATTCAATGGCCATCGCCTTAGTAAATCCCTCAACAGCAGATTTTGACGCACAATAAACAGATCGTTCAATCCCCCCTACATGTGCCATCTGGGAGGAAATATTGATAATGGACCCACCCGTTTCGGCAGCAATCATCTTCCTGGCGACCATCTGTGACAAAAAATAAGCCCCGCGGAGATTCACATCCATAACCGCATCAAAATCATCAGCACGTGTCTCTGCCGCCGGTCCATGACGGGCCATGCCAGCCGAATTGACCAAAATGTCAAATGAAGTGCTTTTATCAAGCATTTNAGACACAGCGTCCAGATCAGAAACATCCAAAGCACAAGCCTGCATCTTCAGCCCCTTTTCATGAGCAGCCTCAACAAGTGTGTCCAGCTTATCTTCAGAACGGGCTGCAGCTGTCACATCAGCACCGGCTTCTGCCAGCGCGACCGCGCAAGCGAGGCCAATACCAGAGGAGGCCCCCGTGACAAGAGCCGTTTTATCATCAAGCCGCAGGCTGGGGGTTTTTGGCAGTTCCATGACTTATCCTCCAATTACTCGGCTGCTGTGCCATATGCAACATTACGGCCACCATAGCGGCGCACTCTTACATTAGCCTGTTCAGCATGACCAACAAACCCTTCCAGCATGCATAAACGAGAACAATATTCCCCTATTTCTGTTGCTGCCTTATCTGTTGTCACTTTTTGATAGGAATGAGTTTTCAGAAACTTGCCAACCCACAGGCCACCTGTATAACGGCCAGCCTTTTTGGTTGGCAGCGTGTGATTTGTACCAATCACCTTATCCCCATTTGCAACATTTGTGCGTGGTCCTAAAAATAATGCTCCGTAACAAGTCATATGCTCTAGGAACCAGTCATCCCTGTCTGTCATTACCTGAACATGTTCTGAGGCGATTTCATCTGCCATCTGCAGCATTTCATTATAACTGTCACAAACGATAACCTCACCATATTCATCCCATGACACAGAGGCGGTTTCAGCTGTTGGCAAAATTTTCAGAAGCCGGTCGATTTCACCCATAGTCTGACGGGCTAAATCTTCAGAATTAGTCAGCATAACAGCTGGCGAATTATAACCATGTTCAGCCTGCCCCAATAAATCAGTCGCACATAATTCGGCATCAACGGTTTCGTCCGCTATAACCATGGTTTCAGTCGGCCCTGCGAACAGGTCAATGCCCACTCGGCCAAACAGTTGGCGTTTTGCTTCAGCCACAAACGCATTCCCCGGGCCAACCAGCATATGAACAGGATCTATTGTCTCTGTACCTAAGGCCATCGCCCCAATACCCTGCATGCCGCCCAAAACATAAATTTCATGCGCACCACCCATATGTATGGCAGCAATAACGGCTGGGTTAGGCTTGCCCTTAAATGGCGGTGTGGCAGCAATAATTCTAGGTACGCCGGCAACTGAGGCTGTCAGCACAGACATATGTGCCGAAGCGACCATTGGGAATTTGCCGGCAGGCACATAACAGCCCACAGATTGAACAGGAATGTTTTTATGGCCAAGGATGACACCTGGCATGGTTTCAACTTCAATGTCTGTCATGGACGCACGCTGGGCTTCAGCAAACCGCCTGACCTGATCCTGAGCGAAGCGGATATCATCAAGATCACGCGGGCTGACCTCGGCAATCAGCGTCTTTATCTCATCATCAGACAATTTAAATGAGGCAGGTGAATACTTGTCGAATTTTTCTGAAAGCTCACGAATAGCCGCATCTCCGCGGGCCTCAATATCCCCAAGCGTATCCTCAACAATCGCCTTTACTTTTGCATCGTCTTCCCTGCGCTCAGACTGAGATTTACTTTCTTTGAGATACCGAATAGCCATAATTTGCCCTTCTTGTCATGAACTTTATGTGTTGTGTCCTTATACTTAAACTTGAGGCTGGACAGGTCTAGTTCAAAAAGTGAATTATATGAAATTATCCATTAAAATTTTATAAGCTATCTGTGAGATGATGGGCCAGACTGGCGGCTTGACGTGCTATGGTTGTTGCGCCCACCACATCCCCCTCACTGCCTGCTGTCATCGCCCCAATTCCATAGCCAGAAGGATAGGGATGGCCATCACCTGAATAGAGCTGAAGATTGTCAGCTAGTTGAGGGCCCCAGCCGAATGCATCAGCCTGAATCACATGATCAGCAATCATAGCCGCAAGCAAAGGGTCACGCCCAATGCCAGCGCAATTCACAATGATATTTGTGTTGAGCAGCTGTCCTGAACAGAGGTAAGCAGAAAAGCTTTTACCCCTCTTCCCAACTGAAATCTGGTTCACACGACCGGTATGAAGAACTAGCTGTCCTGAACTGCGCATCTGTGCAGCCATCTGGCTAGTTTGCGGGGCTGAACGATAACGAGTGAGAGACCATGCCCCCCCCAAATGGACCATCAGCCGGCGTTTTTCAGCAGCAGGCAACCTGCGCCAGACAGGATTGAGATGAACGCGCAGAGCTTCAAAACGGCTCTGCCACTCTGAATCTGTCCAAAGACACTGGGGCTGCTGTTTCAGATGACCTGCCATAAATCCAATAAAAGCTGATGCAGAAGAGATGTCATCTGGCCATTTGATTGCCTCTGCAGGAACCCAACCTGTCTGCGCTGGCGGCAGAATGCCTAATGGCGTTACTAGATGGATATTCCCGCGATGCCCCGCCTTACCCAACGCATAAACCGTATCCATTGCTGTTAAACCACCCCCAACCAGAAGAACAGTTTTTTCTGGATCACAGTCATGCAGCCAACTTCCTGTCCAAGGTGATTTAATTAGCAGATGCCCGTCATGCTGAAGACAGGCCCGTTCAATTGGACATGGCCAGTTCGGTTCAGGATTTCCAGTCGCCAGAATCAACATCAAGGCTGTGTATTCATCACCTGTATCAGTGCGCAGATGCCATTTTGCTAAGCTGTGTTCATAGCGCACAGATATCACCTGCTGCCTGATAAAGTTTACATCTTCATTGTGCGGCAGCTCACTTAGCTCATAGTCCATATAGCGAGCAAAATCAGCACGCCTATAAAATTGTCCTGCCTCACAATAGGCACCTTCATCCTGCAGACAAGCTTCAGCCCAGATTGGAAATAGGTCAGGCTTTGCAGGGCGAAGCTGCATTATCTGGGCACGCACATTCAGTCTGAAATCAGGGTGCAGAGTACCGAAAGCCGCACCATGACCAAAAGACCCTTTGCCAAACACAGCAATTTTTTCTGCAACATCCGGCCTCCGGTCAAGCAGATGCGTCAACAGGGCAGCAGATGTATATCCCGCGCCCACAATGGCAACAGATACCGAAGAAGTGGGTCTCATTTTTTCGAAGGGCACCCTCAGACTTCGACAGGTCCGCCTTCATCTTTCCAAGCCCCAAACCCGCCAACATTGCTGACATGTTTGAAACCCATTTCAACCAGCGTCCGGCCCGCCAAAGCTGCCTGCCCACCTGCACCACAAACCAGAATAATTTCCGCATCCTTATCCATCTGCGGATTGTGGAACTGTGTGGCCTGGTCAGCGGCAAATTCTATAAAACCACGCGGTATGCGCAGCGCACCGGCAATTGTACCGCTTTCTTGTATTGCTGCGCTATCGCGCACATCCACAAACACCACACCGCTCTGTCCATGTTTTGCAATACCTGCATGCGTTTCAATTTTCGGGACAACCGCGTTTGCCTCTGCAAGATAATCCTGTGCTGATTTCATTGCCTTACCCTTTTCTGTTTTTAATGCCTATATGAGAACAGGCTATAGCCTGCTCACTTCATCCTACCCTGCCACCTCTGACGTGCAACTCTATTTTTTGCAGATGATAACCGTAGAAATTTATTTCTCAGCTTGTGGCCGTGTTGCCACATAGACACCAAACGTTGCTATCAGCAAACCAATCACGTCAATAGGGGTCAGATTTTCATTCACAAATAACCAGCCCATCACCGCAGATACTGGCGGAACCAGAAAAAACAGGGTGGCGGTCTGGCTGGCTGAACCGACCTTTATCAGATACATCAGAATAGAGAATGCGCCAAAAGAGATAGCCAAAATCTGCCAGCCCATCGCCAGAATGAATGACCCTGTAAATTCCAGAAACGGCTGCTCAATTGCCAGCATGACCAAAACATGAAAGGCACAAGCTGCCATGGCCTGATACAAATTCAATACAGATAAAGGCAGGCGGTCACCTAGGCGCTTTTGCCATAGTGTTCCTGCAGATACCGCCAGCAGGGCGATCCCTGTTGCCAAGAGCCCCATAACAGGCAATTCACCGCCTACATCCAAACCAAGCACAAGCGCTGCTCCGCCAAACCCCAACATAATCCCAGCCCATTGGCGCCAGGTGACCGTCTCTCCTAGAACGGGTCCGGCAAGCGCACCTGTCAAGACAGGTTGAAGTGAGACAATCAGAGCAGCTATACTAGCTGGCAAGCCTTTGGAAACTGCAAAAAACACCCCACCAAGATAAAGCCCGTGAAATAAAATGCCTGTACCGCAGGCTTCAAAGATATCTCTGCCGCGGGCGGAAAGGTTATCTTTCAGGATAAGGGCAAAACAGAAAAATCCAAAAGCCACAAGGGCAAAGCGAAACCCAAGGGCAGCAAAAGGGGAGGCATCTTCAACGATGATTTTGCCGCTGATGAATGCCGATGACCAGAGAATAACAAACAAAAACGGAAAAGCACGTATCATGCGGTGACCACATCCTGTGCTGCATAAATATCAATGCCACGGTCATCACATTGCTTATGCAGCCTGCCCACTGCAACCAAATGGTTCAGATGAGCACGTGCCTCGCCAGAGGCAAAATACATCTCATGATCACCAAAATGCCGGCCGAACAGAGTGTCCATAGCTGACCAGACTGTCAAAGGTGCTATTTGTGCCGCCGCATGAAGCAAATCAAGGCGGTGGTGATGATGGTCAATTAGTTGCTGAGCTCGCACACCACCCTGACGAAACGGCCAGTCATGACCTGGAAAAATCTGCATGTCTGCCGGCAACTTTGTCATTTCTTTAAGATAGATGAAATAAGCAGACAAAAGATCAAAGTCAGGGTCACGGATATCAGCTGATATATTGGGCGATATTCGCGGCAGCAAAAAATCAACACTAAGGAACAATCCCCGTTCCTTGTCCATCAAACTAATCTGTGCATCTGAATGTCCTGTATCTGTCCTGATACGCCAAGACCCCGCAGATGTTTTGATCTCATCTCCTTC
>PADU01000010.1 GCA_002700485.1 SAR116 cluster bacterium
ATGCCAATCTCATCAAAAACTCTGTCTTTAAGTTCATCTGCCAGACAGATCACCTCACCTAACTGAGCCAATGAGCTATCACTCGTCTCTGCGGATGACAAAGCTAAGTGCTTTTTTCACACCACAATTAGTGTGAACACTTACCCATTTTGGGTTGTAGGAATTATTGATCATTTCACGTTGCCAGAGGATATCCATCTCTTGAGCTGCGTGTTTAGAGGCTATGCGGAAGACAAACCCCCTGACTGACCCACCTCTGTCAAGGGCAAGCACAAGTCCTGGATCTTCGGGGCTGCCTCTGCCTAGGCGCGTCCATAAACAGAACCGTTTATGAAAGCCATAAACACGCCCAAACTGTTTTTCCTCATAGGTAATAAGGGGGTTCCAGATTAAACTGCCATAGCCAAATACCCAGATATCTGGCCCTATGTAATCGTCGGCAACATATTGCTGGCGGGAGGCAATAAGCTCATCCTCACTTAAGACACCACTGTTCTTACCGTCTCGGTCAAGCGCAAGTTTCTGGACAAGACCACTTTCAAGCATAGCTCTACTTAATGGGTGTTCTTCTCTTTCAGCATTCCTATCCATTACATCAAATTGTCCTATGACCCAGTTTCAGAGTCTGTTCCCAAATGATGAACAACGCGCTGTGGAAATGGAATTTCGATGTTGTGTGCATCAAGAAGTGGCTTCAGTCTGCGTTTTAAATCCCAGTTTAGCGCAAAGAAATCATCGTATTGAGCATAAAGCCTTAATCTCACCAATATCGCACTGTCTGCGTAATCAACAACTAAAAATTGTGGTTCAGGGTCTGATAATATTCGTTTGTCTTTGGTCAGAGTGATTAAGGCCTTTTCCACCTCATTCAGATCACTGTTATATCCAATACCAATATCTAGATCCATGCGGCGTATATGGTGGCGGCTGTTATTAATGATTGTTGCTGACCATATGGAGGAGTTTGGCACGGTGATATAGATATTGTCGAATGTATCAATCTGAGTTGCAAAGAGCCCGATTTCTCGTACAGTGCCTGAGATGCTGTTTGTTTCAATCCAGTCTCCTACGCTAAAGGGCCGCAACAGCAGCAACATAATGCCAGATGCAACATTTGATAAGGTGCCCTGCAGGGCAAGGCCTATCGCAAGACCTGCAGCACCGAGAACCGCGATAATTGAGGTTGTCTGCACCCCGAACTGACCCAGCGCCACCACCAGCGTAAGAATAAATCCTGCATAACGTATAATGGAGGCCAGAATTGGTGCGAGGGTTTTATCCACGCGCTGCAATGTTGACATTTGCTTGCGCACTATGCTGGCCGCTTTGCTAGACAGCCAGAACCCTATGATGATCGTGCCCAACCCAGCTAGAATATTCACGCTAAAGCTCAGCGCAATAGCCAATAGTTCTTGACTGAACACGCTCATTTCGCCCAGTGAGGTCTCAAATGAGGAAAAACTGTCCATAATAATCAACCTGTTTTTTGCCAAATAAGGTGGGGAATACGCCTGAGTTTTTCAATTATAAGCAGGCTATCAGAACTTTGCTAGTTTCTGGCCTGCGATTTTTCATCTTGCCTAAAAATAGACGCTGGAATACATATCTTTTGCCATATCTATTGACATGATTATGATTATCTAGCTGAAACAGCAAAACGGTTGACAAGAAAGTGGCAAAGCAGATGAAGGCAGGTCAGCCTGTCCAAACGCAAATAATTGACTGGACCTATGGCGATCCGTCTTTAGCTGAGCATGGTCTAGTTTGTGCCATTGGCAATTTCGATGGTGTTCACACAGGGCATCAGGTAGTTATCGAAGCGGCTAAAACCCGAGCAAACCTAGCAGATCTGCCTTTGGCTGTTGTCACCTTTTCACCGCATCCACGTCAATATTTTCGTCCCTCAGATGCCCCTTTCTTGCTGCAGACTAAAACCAGCAAAAATGCATGTTTGGCGGCTTTGGGGGTGGAGATTATTATTCATATTCACTTTAACAAAACACTGCAGGAGTTATCTCCAGAGACCTTTGTTGAGAAAGTTCTCGTTAAGGCCTTTTCGGTCACTCATCTATTTGCAGGCAGTGATTTTGCATTTGGCAAGAGCCGCGCAGGCAGTATGGAAAGCTTGGCACAAATGAGCAAGGATGTTGGGCTTTCGGTGCACCCCATTGCAATTTTCACAGATACAGCACAGATGGCCGTATCGTCATCACGGATCAGGGCCGCCTTGCAAGCCGGTCAGATAGGTCTAGCAGCTGATATGCTCGGGCGTCAGCCAACTGTGTCTGGACCAATTATCATGGGAGATCAGCGTGGCCGGTTGCTGGACTTCCCTACAGCCAACCTTGAACTTGGCGGTTGTCTGGAACCTGCCTTTGGCGTATATGCTGTCACGGCAGAAGTTGAATGGGCTGATGGGCAGCGTCAGTTCTTAACTGGCGTGACTAATATTGGACGACGCCCAACTGTGAATGACAGAGGGGTGCTTGCAGAAACACATCTGTTTAACTTTGATAAAGAAATCTACGGTTGTCAAATGACCGTTCATTTGCAGGCTTTCCTGCGCCCTGAGCACAAATTTGATGGTCTTGACTCTCTGCGTGATCAGATTGCCAAAGATGTGGAACATGCGAGACAGATTCTCAAGTAGACAGGCTAGTCTGAACACTTTAAATAATCTAGTTGGTTTGCTGTGTCAGCAGCAGTTTGACGGTGAAGGTTAGATGGAAATGGATTATAAACAGACCGTATTTCTACCAAAAACAGAATTTCCAATGCGAGGTGGTCTGCCGAAAAAAGAGCCTGAGATCTTAGAGCGCTGGCAAAAGCTGGGGTTATATGACNAGCTTCGCAAAGCACGAAAAAATGCGCCGAAATTCGTTNTACATGACGNCCCGCCTTATGCTAACGGTCAGTTGCATATNGGTCATGCGTTGAATAAAATTCTGAAAGACGTGATCAATCGCTCTCAGTCTATGCTGGGCAAGAATGCGAATTATGTGCCTGGATGGGATTGTCATGGTCTGCCAATTGAATGGAAGATTGAAGAACAATATCGGAAAAAAGGAAAAGATAAGGATGAGGTGCCTATTGCCGAATTCAGGCAGGAATGCCGTGATTTTGCCGCTCATTGGCTGAATATACAGTCTGAGGAGTTTCAGCGTCTTGGTATTCTAGGAGATTGGGNAAATCCCTANACAACAATGAGGTANGAGGCAGAATCCATTATTGCGGCNGAAATGGGNAAGTTTCTGATGAATGGCAGCCTGTATCGCGGTTCAAAGCCAGTAATGTGGTCCCCNGTGGAAAAAACGGCTCTGGCAGAGGCAGAGGTTGAATATTCTGATCATAAATCAGTAACCATTTTTGCGCGCTTCAAAGTTNTGTCTTGCCCTTTGCAGGAGTTGCAAGGCGCTAGCTTTGTGATTTGGACTACAACGCCTTGGACNATGCCCGGCAACCGNGCTATGGCTTGCGGTGCTGAAATTGCTTATAGCGCACTCAGAATTACAGAGACGAGTGATAGCTCATTGGCTCAGTTAGGTGAGGTGATCTGTCTGGCAGATGAACTTAAAGACAGAGTTTTTGATGAGANTGGCATTGTGAAGGCGGATGTCGTCACTCGTTTCACAGGTGCGGATATTGCAGGGTCAGTNGCACACCATCCAATGTTTTCNCAAGGCTATGATCATGATGTACNGCTGTTTCTGGCAGATTATGTAACTACTGAGCAAGGCACAGGCTTTGTGCATATNGCTCCAGGACATGGACCTGAAGATTACGCACTTGCACACCTGCAGCATGGGGTTGAGGTTCCTGATACAGTAGGTGAAGACGGCCTCATCGCTGAACATCTACCTCTATTTGGTGGCATGCACGTATTGCGTGATAACCAGAAAATTGCAGACATTATGAATGAATATGGCGGATTGATCGGCATTGGCACTCTTGTTCACTCTTATCCGCATTCCTGGCGCTCGCACGCGCCCGTGATTTACCGGAATGCGGCCCAGTGGTTTGTCTCAATGGGAGATGAGCACGTAGATGGAACGGGCTTGCGTTCTGTTGCGCTTGATGCCTTGCAGAATACAGATTTTTATCCTGTATCTGGCCAAAAGCGATTAATCTCTATGATTGAGAATCGGCCTGATTGGTGCCTTTCGCGGCAGCGGGCGTGGGGTGTTCCTATTCCTGTATTTTACCATAAGCAAACGGGCGAACCTTTGCGGGATCAGGCTGTCGTTGATCGGATTGTGAGCGCTTTTGCTGAAGAAGGCTGTGATGTTTGGTTTACTTCGCCTGCTGCCCGCTTTTTAGGGTCTGACTATGATGAGGCAGACTATATCCAGGTAAAGGATATCGCAGATGTCTGGTTTGATTCTGGCTCTACGCATGCGTTTGTTCTAGAGACTCGCGAAGATTTGCAGTCTCCTGCTGACCTTTATCTTGAGGGTTCTGACCAACATCGAGGTTGGTTCCACTCATCCTTGCTTGAATCATGTGGTACACGAGGGCAAGCCCCTTACAAAGGTGTCCTGACTCATGGTTTCGTTCTGGATGANCAGGGCCGGAAGATGTCAAAGTCACTAGGTAATGTAGTCGCCCCGCAAAAGATTATTCAGCAAAATGGGGCGGATATTTTGAGGCTCT
This sequence comes from SAR116 cluster bacterium, assembly GCA_002700485.1. Lineage (GTDB taxonomy): Bacteria > Pseudomonadota > Alphaproteobacteria > Puniceispirillales > Puniceispirillaceae > JADHLI01. Next base: position 4,651 of record PADU01000010.1, read on the forward strand.
GGGTNGTAAGCTCTGATTATTATGATGACCTCCGTATNGGGCCCGAGATCATAAAGCGTCAGACAGACCATTATAGACGGATTCGNAACACCTTGCGGTATCTGTTGGGTGCAGTGAATGGGTTTGACAGGTNGACTGAAGCTGTTCANCCAGCAGAGATGCCAGAATTNGAAAGGTGGGTNCTTCACCGATTAGCTGAGCTTGACCAGCAAATTCGTGAAAATACTCGCGCCTATGACTTTCANGGTATTTTCACTTTGATACACGATTTCTGTAACTCTGATTTGTCTGCNTTCTATTTNGATNTCCGTAAAGACTGCTTGTACTGTGATGAGCAAAACTCACTTGACCGGCGCGCTTGNCGCACGGTTATGGANCACGCCTTGCAATGNCTTATAAGCTGGGTTGCGCCGATCCTGTGTTTCACTGCTGATGAAGCGTGGTTAGCTTATACGGGCGATGAGACCGACAGCATTCATCTTCATACTTATATGGATGTACCAGATAATTGGCGTGATCAGCTGGTTGCTGACCGTTGGGTAAAAATACGCAGCTTACGTTCAGAGATCATGGTCGCACTGGAAGCCGCCCGTAATGACGGGACAATAGGCGGCGGACTCTCAGCGGCGGTCAAACTGACAGCATCTCAGGATACCGCAGATCTCCTTAATGGCATTGACCTGGCCAGCTTGCTTATTACTTCTGCAGCTGAAATTAACATTGGTGACACAGCAGACCTACACATTTCCGTCAGACGTGCAGAAGGTGGAAAATGTGTGCGCTGTTGGAAGGTATTTGAATATTTACCAGTTGAAAATGAACAAGCCATTTGCTCTCGTTGCGAGACAGTTTTGATTTCCAATTCAGAGGACTGAGCGTTTGATGAAGTGGCCGTCTAATCGTAATATCATTTGGTTTGTTGGCATTAGCGGGTTCACGGTTATTCTTGATCAGCTGACAAAGAATTGGATGCTGGACTTGATCTTCTTGCCACACAGGCAACTCGTTCTTTCCCCGTTCTTGAATCTAACCCCGGTTTGGAATAGCGGGATCAGCTTTGGTCTTTTCAGAAATCAGCAGGTGGTAGGTCAACTTGTTATTCCAGTACTGGCGCTTTTCGTAGTCCTCTGGCTTTTTTTTTACGTTATATGAGTTGAACTTCCTGCAAAGGTGTTCTGCGGGTCTGATTGCTGGCGGAGCGATTGGCAATGTCATTGACCGCATTAGATTTGAACGTGTGGTTGATTTTGTCGATGTTCATATAGGCGATTATCATTGGCCAGCCTTCAATCTTGCTGATAGCGCAATTTTTCTGGGTGTTGTATGCTGGATGTACGCCGCTATATTTATGGCGCAAGCAAGAGGTGAGAAGTCATGAGGAAAAGAAATCGATATTGGAGTTTGTCTTCACAATTGCAAGCCTTTAGTTTGCTTGGCAGTTTTCTTTTGATCTTTTCTGCTTGTTCTGATTTCAAACGGGCGATCGGTTCTGAAAAGTCATCACCGGATGAGTTTGCGGTGGTTGTCCGGCCACCTTTGTCATTGCCACCAAAGTTTCGTTCAAGGCCTGCTGGGAAGGATACAGATACAGCTGCTGTTGCAGCTTCAAACGCACTTGGCAAGTCAAAACTTATTCTAAATCAAGGTGGGGCAAATGTTACAAGCTTTGACGATTTATTTGCCTTTGACAAGATTGAGGATGATATCCGGGTAACGGTAGATGAGGAAACTGCTGGAATCCGTTTTGAACGCCGTCTGCCTCTTCAGATTATTTTTGGTGACCTTCCAAATGTTGGACCCGTGGTTGATAAAATGGCTGAAGATGCTCGTATCAGGCGGAATCAGCTGCAGGAGCGGGCGATTAACGAAGGGGCTACACCGGCAATTGATGGGGTGCTTAGCGAGCCGGTGCTGGTGAAGTAGGCAAATCGCTATGACGGCTAGAATCCGCCATCTTCCAGATCAGCTTGTTAATCAGATTGCTGCTGGTGAAGTAATTGAACGTCCAGCAAGTGCGCTGAAAGAATTAATTGAAAACTCACTGGATGCAGATGCGAGCCGTATTAGTGTTGATTTGGCTGAGGGAAGCCTGTNAGGCTTAANCGTATCTGATGATGGTNCGGGAATGGCACANGATGAGCTAATACTCGCTGTNCANCGGCATGCTACGTCCAAGCTGCCTCATGATAATCTTGNGGATATTCAGTTTTTTGGTTTCAGAGGTGAGGCACTGCCNTCTATTGGGTCTGTATCGCAGTTGCGCCTTTTCTCGCGGCAGCATGCAGATCTGCATGGATGGGCATTAACGGTCAGGCATGGAAATGCAGATCAGCCTGAGCCTGCTGCAGGGGAAAGAGGAACACGTATTGAGATAAATGATCTATTTGCCTCAGTCCCAGCGCGGCTGAAATTTATGAAAACGCAGAAGACTGAAGCTGGCCAATGCTATGATGTTGTTCGCCGATTTGCAATGAGCCGCCCTGATGTGAGTTTTATCCTTACAGACAGCGGCCGCACAGTGATACAGCTGCCTGCACAAGACACCTCTGACGATGGATTTGCTCGCAGATTATCTGAAATTTTGGGGCCGGTCTTTGCACGTGAATCTGTTTTTGTGGAAGCTGAGAAACCGGGTATACGTCTGACTGGATATGCAGGCCTTCCAACTATGAACAGGGCTACGGCAGCTCAGATTTATTTATTTGTGAATGGTAGGCCTGTGCGTGATCGCCAGCTGCTGGGGGCGGTAAGGGCAGGCTATCAGGACATGATCCCGCGAGGCCGACATCCGGTTCTGGTTCTTTTTCTGACAATTGAGACAAAGGCAGTAGATGTCAATGTTCACCCTGCGAAGGCAGAGGTGCGTTTCAGGGATGCTGCCAGCGTAAGAGGTTTGCTTGTAGGCGCGCTGTCCTCCGCCTTGCGCTCAGCTGGCATGCAGGCGACAGCTGAAGGGGGTGAAACGGCTCTGCGTCAATTCTCGCATGCGCCCTCATTTGGATACCGCGGCTCTTCTGGCCGCTACTCTCTTCAGCCTGAATCTCAGAACAGCCTTTTGGCCGCACAGACCTTCCAGCAGCGATCAAAACCATCACCAGATTTTCTGATTCAAGCACCGCCACAAGCCAAATATGATGCTGGTCCAGACCTNCCAGATAGCTTGGCTGACGAGGAGGCGATCCTTTCAGCCTATCCGTTGGGAGCAGCGAAAGCACAGCTCCATAAAACCTATATTGTGGCTGAAACCTCTTCCGGTCTTTGTGTTATCGATCAGCACGCCGCGCATGAACGGCTGGTAATGGAGCAAATGAAAGCCCAGTATTCGCAAGGTCAGGTAAAAAGCCAGTCTTTGTTATTACCGGAAATTGTTGAACTGCCATATGATCAAATAGAAGCTGTGGCGGCTGAAGCTGAGCAGCTACGAAATACCGGGCTGGAGGTTGAAGCCTTTGGCCCTGGTGCAGTGATGGTACGCGCTGTCCCTGCCCTCCTTGGGCAAACAGATGTAAAAAATCTAATTCGTGATCTGGCTGAGGAACTTGTCCAATTGGGTGGAACGACTGCGTTGGAGGACAAGATAGGACATATTCTGGCAACCCTGTCCTGTCATAGTTCGGTGCGATCAGGGCGGCGGTTAAATGCTGATGAAATGAACGCGCTACTACGACAGATGGAAATCACGCCTGCTGCTGGACAATGTAATCATGGCCGCCCAACATTCATTACCTTAACACTAGCTGATTTGGAAAAATTGTTTGGCCGNACTTAACNGCGTGNCAGAGTGAAAAAGTTGAGNCTGGCTATGCCATAAACACGGCTGTCTACCNGCACAAATTCTGNNCCTAGTTGACANTTGTCAGTCTTTNTTGTTTCCACNACAATAAGGGCCTGCTGGANGANAGCGTTTGCCNCAACAAGNTGATGTAGACTNTCTNCTGCCAGACTGCTGCTATAAGGTGGGTCAGCAAACACCAGATCNGCGCNCGGCCCGGGCCAGCTATGAATCTGCCGTGCATCTTTTGCAAGNATATGCGCACAATCCTNCANTTTTAACTTGCTTATATTAGCTTGCANGGTTTGCAGCGCGTCCTNGTCNTGTTCAACAAAAACACAGCTCTTTGCACCTCTGGACAAGGCTTCAAGACCGATAGCACCTGTACCGGCAAAAAGGTCGATCACATTCGCTTCACTCAAGGAAAAGGAAAACCTACCACCTTGCAGGATATTGAAAAGGGCTTCGCGTGTGCGCTGCGCTGTTGGTCTCACTGCTTTACTTGGGCATAGAGCCAGTTTGCTTCCTCTTTTCTCTCCGCCAATTATATTCATGACCTGTTTTCTTCCCAGCTGGCTATTTTCGGCGCGGGTTTTGTTTTTGGCGTTTTCTGACGTGCATATTTTTTGGTTTAGGCTTTTGAGGCCGCCGGCTCTTTGATCGTGTTATTGCCAGACCAAGCTGCTCGGTTAGTACATTTGTTTTAACTTCTCTGACATCACCATCTTCTAGATTGCCTAACGAAAAGGGACCGTAAGACAGGCGGATCAGCCGGCTGACCGGATAGCCTAGATACTCCATTATGTGTCGGATTTCACGATTCTTACCTTCTTTTATCGCAACAGTCAGCCATGCATTTGAAGGCATCTGGTTATCAAGGCGGGCCAGCACCTCACCATAATGGATGTTATCAATTGTCACCCCACTTGACAAATTATCAAGTTTTATAGGGTTAACAAGTCCTCTTACCCTGACTCTGTATTTTCGTGTCCATCCCGTTGAGGGTAGTTCCAGATGACGAGCAAGGTCCCCATCATTCGTCAGCAGCAGCAGGCCTTCTGAATCAAGGTCGAGCCGGCCGACTGAGATCACGCGAGGCAGATCNTCGGGCAAACGATCAAAAATGGTATCTCTGCCTTTCTCGTCTCGGTTGGAGACAACAAGCCCTCTCGACTTATAATATCGCCACAACCGGGCTGGTTCGGCTGTTGGGATGCGCTTATCATCAACGTCAATCCGATCTTTTGCTGTCACGTTANAAGCTGCTGTATCCAGAATTTTTCCATTCAGCTTTACCCGCCCTGCCAAAACCAGCACTTCTGCTTCGCGCCGTGAGCATATACCTGCACGTGCAATCCTTTTGGCAATCCGCTCAGGCACNTCTGTCTGCACCAATGAAAATGGCTTTTCGGCTTTTTTTGGTGGTTTGATCATAAGGGTGGTTGTAAGACATGCAGAACAGCTTGGCAAATAATACTGCTTCGCCATAGAATTGTAGGCATAAGGTGAGTGAGAACAAAAATGGATATGATGACGCATGCTCTGGAACTTGCAAGTGCGGCGGCACAAGCAGGTGAAGTGCCTGTGGGAGCTGTGATTACAGACTCGTNTGGCGCAATAGTNGCGACAGCAGAAAACAGAATGCGCAGAGACAATAACGCGCTTGCCCACGCTGAACTGTTAGTGATCAATGACGCATTGCAGGTCACAGGTCAGAGCCGGCTTACAGACTGTGATTTATGGGTGACACTTGAACCTTGTGCGATGTGTGCAGGTGCGATTTCTCATGTCCGGCTACGCCGTCTTTATTTCGCCGCTTACGATCAAAAAGGCGGGGCTGTAGATCATGGCCCCTGTTTGTTTCACCAGCCAACGACTCACCATAAGATTGAAATNTATGGCGGCATCCAGCAGAGCGCATCTAAACAACTGCTGGCAGTTTTCTTTGAAAATCAACGCGGTGTGGTCGGGAGCTGACGCCTCAGTCAGCGGCAATATCGGTGCGAAACATGGCACCTGGCCAAAAGATTTTCTTAACGGCTGCATAGGCTTCGCTGCGCGCTAGCTGCCTGTCATTGCCCAATGCAGTTACCGCCAAGACGCGGCCACCTGCGCTGATCAGCTGGCCATCATCGGCAGATTCTGTTCCAGCATGAAAGATCAGGCTACCATCAGCGGTTTCAAGCTGGTCAGCTCCGTGAATGGGCTGGCCCTTCTGATAGCTGCCAGGATAGCCATCTGCAGCCATCACAACCGTAACGGCAGTTTGGTCTGTCCAGCGCAAATCAAAATTTTCCAAGCCGCCTTCCACAACCGTCAAAGCGGCAGATAAGAAATCTGATTTCAGGCGGGGCAGAANGACCTGTGCTTCAGGATCGCCAAACCGGCAGTTAAACTCGATTACCTTTGGACCATCTTCTGTTAGCATCAGCCCGGCATATAACACGCCATTATAAGGACAGCCTTCGGCTGCCATGCCTTTAGCAACAGGGGTGATAATCCTTGACATGATCTGATCTCTTAGCACATCTGTTTCATGTGGTGAGGGGCTAACTGCTCCCATCCCGCCAGTATTTGGGCCTGCGTCACCGTCAAAGGCCCGTTTATAGTCTTGTGCAGAGGCTAACCACAATACGGATTTCCCATCCACTAAGGCGAAAGCTGACAATTCTGGGCCAGTGATCCGTTCTTCAACCAGAATTTCCTGGCTTGCTAACCCAAACCTGCCGCCTAATAGCTCAATGATGGCCTGTTCTGCTTCTTTGAGATTCGAGCAGATAATCACGCCTTTCCCTGCCGCCAGCCCATCTGCCTTTATCACGCAATAGCCGTTCATATTGGCTGCAAAGGCAGTTGCGGCTTCGGCTTTGGTAAAGTTCTGCCATTTTGGTTGAGGAATATTATGACGTTCGCAGAAATCACGCGCAAAGGCTTTTGAACCTTCCAACCGNGCAGCAGCAGCATGCGGCCCAAANACCGGAATGTNNGCCGCAATAAGGTCATCAGCAAGGCCNTTGACCAGCGGAACTTCTGGGCCAACAANNACTAGNTCAGCAGCTTCGTTTTTGGCNAGNNCAACAAGCGCGGCAGTATCTTCTNNAGACACAGCCTCACAACGGCCTAGCTGGGCAATGCCGGGGTTACCTGGGGCGATGATAANCTCATCACATAAAGGAGAATCAAAAATGCNCCNGGCNAGGGCATGTTCGCGTCCGCCGCTACCTATGATCAAAATTTTCATACCTGCATCTCTTATTAAAAATGTGCCTGAATGGCTGGATAAACTCTCGCCTAACCTAGCGCGATGCGGCATAATCTGCAAATGCCAAACGAAGTGATAAATCCTGCAACGAACGCGCCGTATCTTACTGTTGAAGAGCTCAGTCAGGCGGTGAAACGCACGGTTGAGACCGCCTTTGAATATGTCCGTGTCAGAGGCGAAATTTCGCAACCGCGCACCCCTTCATCAGGCCATATTTATGTGACTTTGAAAGATGATCGTAATGCGCTGTCTGCTGTTATATGGAAGGGTACAGTAGCCCGTTTGTCTGTCCGGCCTGAAGACGGGCTTGATGTTATCTGCACTGGGAAAATGACCACTTTCGGAGGGCAGTCTCGCTATCAGCTGGTGGTAAATGATATAGAAATTGCGGGTGAGGGGGCGCTTTTAAAACAGCTTGAAGACAGACGCCGCCGCCTAGCCGAAGAAGGGCTGTTCGATACTGCACGCAAACAGCCACTGCCATCAATTCCTGCCACTATCGGTGTTGTTACCAGCCCAACCGGTGCGGTTATACGTGATATCCTGCACCGTATTTCTGAACGGTTTCCCACTCGCATCCTAGTGTGGGGTGTCAACGTTCAAGGTGTGGGATCAGCGGACCAGATTGCAGCAGCGATCACTGGATTTAATGCGATGGATGATGGGGGTGAGGTGCCCCGCCCTGATCTTCTGATTGTTGCCCGCGGTGGTGGCTCCTTAGAGGATCTATGGTCCTTCAATGAAGAAGTTGTTGTGCGTGCGGCGGCGGCATCAGTTATTCCCCTCATCTCAGCTGTTGGTCATGAAACAGATACAACGTTGATAGATTATGCTGCTGATGTCCGTGCGCCAACACCAACAGCCGCAGCAGAATTTGCCACCCCTGTCGCTGCTGATCTCCTGGCCCAGTTAAGCGAGACAGAAGCGCGTCTGCGGCGAGCAATTCTGATAAGGCTGACATCGGCACAGCAGTCAGTAAGAGCTGCTGAACGGGGCTTGCTGCACCCTGAGGATCTTATAGGCCGTTTGTCACAATCAGTTGATTTGGCTTTCACGCGCATTGATACAGGCCTTTACAGGCGCCTTGATCGCCTGCAGCTAAGACTGGCCACTTTGTCTGACCGGCTTGTATCGCCTGAACAGCGTGTAGGCGCAATTGAACAAACGGTCAGTATATTGAACAGGCGTCTTGAACATAGCCTGTCTGCTGTTCTAGAACGCGCAGATAACCGACTGACTCAGACAGCACGGCTTCTGGCTGCTAATTCCTATCAACGGGTGCTAGATAGGGGGTTTGCACTTGTTACAGATCAAAGCGGTAAACCTGTGAAGACAAGCAAGGCTGCCCCTGAGCGCGCAACAGTGAAAATCAGATTTTCTGATGCTGAACGCAGGGCACAGCTTGACCCTGAACCGGCTACAGCTCCACAGCTCAAAAAATCAAAAACTGGTGCCGATAAAACGCAAGGCGATTTATTTTGAAAGCTGCGCAGGCGGAATCTTGCCCCACCGCCTGTGTGGCCAGAGCCACTGGCCAGGATGCTGCCTTATCCATGTTTCAATCTGCTGATTGATCTGTTTTGCGACCTCTCGGCAGTCTTTGTCATNAGCTGTTTGCTGCATATANATCGGTGCAGAAAGAAAGACTTTNATGTTGCAGCCCGNCCCACGNACGGTTTGCGCCATAAAAATAGGCTTTCCTGTTTTNGCGGCGAGTTTGATATGNGCCACAGCGGTCTTGGCGGGNTAGCCAAAAAACGGCACTGTTTCGCCCTCGCGTAATTGCTGGTCAACCAGAAGCAGCATGAAGCCTCCTTTGCGCAAGGTAGACACCATGCCGATTGCGGCTTGTCGACCTTTTTCATAAATATCTGCATCAGCAAAATAAGTTCGACGTTTCATCAGTCTGGACACNTAAGGGTTATTTAATGGGCGGTAGATTAAACCAGTTTTCACATTTGTGCAGGGGCCCAGCATAGATANAGCTTCCCAATTNCCCAGATGAGCACCAATGACAAAACCACCATCATGGTCTGTCAGATGATGCAGGCCTTNAAATTGNATATAGCCCTTATTGAGCATCTGTCTGGTTTTGATAAATTCTGCCGNCGTCCTGCCCAGATTGTCCCACATTTNACTTAACCAGATTTGTCGTTCTGCTTTTGAATATTCAGGCAAAGCCAGTTTCATCTGNNCTTCTGCACGTTTGTGCCATGGGGTGATCGGACCCAGCCCCGCAAATAATCTGCCCATNACNAAACTGGCCACACGCAAAGGTGATATAGTTAGCAATCCGATAAGAAAGCCAAGCAGAATTGCTTCCAAGGGCCAGATGAAATAGCTGTAAAGAAATTTTAGCCAGCCTTGCCNATAGGACATCGACATCAGCTTTGTCTTTCCGGAAGGATAGCTGTAATCAGCTCCAACAACGCTGATTTATCGTTTCGTGAGAACCGGAAGGTTACAGGCAGCACCAAAATTCTCGCACGCCAGTCAGGCGGNAGACGAACCCAGTCTTTGTGAGTGGTGATCAANTCAGCACCGTTTGTCCAAGCCTCTTGCTGTAGCCGCGATAAATCAGCTTCAGAATAGTTATGATGGTCTGCAAAGGATAGAGTGCGCACCACGTCTGCACCNGTTTTGGTAACAGTTTCAAAGAAACGCTTTGGCCTGCCAATGCCAGCAAACGCAATAAACCGCTTTTTGCCCATTGCCTTTGCCNCTTTTTGGTCTGGGTAGAGTTNACCTCTAAATTGNGGCAGTGTGTTAGGCAGCAGAGCAGAAAGNCCTGTTTCATCCTGTCCGTTAAGGATGGTTGCGTCGGCCTTAGCAAGTCCTGTNTTCAGAGGCTCACGCAGNGGCCCTGCAGGCAGTAAGCGCCGNTTGCCTGCGCCCGCTCCGCCGTCAAANACAGTGAGGGTGATATCTTTGTGCAGCCAGGGGTTTTGCATACCATCATCCATTACGATCACGTCAAACTTATTNTGGGCTGCTATGAAGGCTGCACCCTTTATTCTGTCTGCACAGACACAGACGTCATTTGAGAAGGCCAGCATAATAGCCTCATCACCGATATCATCTGTTGTGTGTAGAGCGGGATNAGCAAACAAAGGNCCTTTCCTGTTGCCCTTATAGCCGCGTGTAAGAATACAGGGCGCATAGCCCTGTTCTTTAAGAATTCTGCATAAAGTTGCAGTAACAGGGGTTTTGCCTGATCCGCCGATCAGGATGTTGCCGACGCAGATGATAGGTANGTCAGCTATTTCAGTTTTTGCCAGAATCTGCCGTAATTGTCCTGCCAAAATCCATATTAAACTTAACGGCAGTAACGCTGTTGAAATCAAGCCTCTGTTTGTCCAAAAATTTGGCGCGGTTATCATATTGCTTCACTGCTGTTCAGTTCTGGTTTGGATGGGGCTGTGTAGGCAGCCTGTCTATAATTAATCTTGCCGTTTTTGAAGGTCTTTCACAAGCCTGCTTGACATAAGCACAGGCCTTGTCGAGGTTGTCTTGTGGTATAGCCCTGCCATCTGTGCGTAAAGCTTCAAGCCAGATGGTCAGCTGTTTGACCAGTGTAGCTCCATCCTTCACTGTTATGCATTGACCATATTGCTGAAGCGTATCAAATTCTACTTTGTTTTTAAACTGAGACGGTCCGGTTATCAGTGGCGTGGAAAGGGCAGCGATCTCTAAAGGATTGTGCCCGCCCTTTGGTACAAATGATCCGCCCAGGATAACAATGTCTGCTGCGGTGACCAGACTGTTCATCTCACCAAAGGTGTCTGCAAGGAAATGGTTGTCCCCNNAGAGCGGAAGCTGGTTTTTGCTTCTGTGCGCTGCTTGTGGCATCAGGCGTGCAACGTCCTGACTGCGATCACTATGACGCGGGGCAATGATCAGCAGATGTGGGTATCCGGCACGAACGACCTCTTGACTAGCCTTTAGGAGTATCTGTTCTTCTGGGCTATGCGTTGAGGCAGCGAGAAGAATAGGCCTGCTTCCTGCTGCTACTCTCAGCTGGTCAGCAAAAGTTTCGTCAACTGGAGTACTGAAAGCGTTCAACTTTAACGACCCAACTATTCTTATATCTGGCTTTTTCTCTGGCCCTATATCTGATATTGATGCCACATTAGGCTGACACAGCTGCTCGAATCTCTGCCTCTGCTCATNATCGACAGCGCAGATAAGCTGAGCCGCACTGAAAAGCTGAGTCGCCAGTTCAGGTCGTTTCTTCCAATTGATAAACGCGGTAGAGGATAGCTGTGCAGAGGCAAACTGCACAATGATATTTCGTCTAGCTGTCTCAATAATCAGGTTTGGCCAGAAATCAGATTCTAAAAAGACAGCGGTGTCTGGTTGCCAATGCGCTAGAAATCTTTTTACATAGACTGAATGATCAAGGGGCTGATAACAAATAATTGTCTGGTCTGGTTTTGTGCGTTCAAGCTGTTCAAGGGCTGTCAGGGTATTTGTTGTAATCAGAATATGCGCTTCTCCCTGCAGCTTCAGACAGGCCTTTGCCAGGCTTATAGCTGCCACAGATTCGCCTGCGGAAACAGCATGAAGCCAAATAAGACAGCCTGCCGGCCGTGCTCGCCGCCAGGCCCGTCCAAACCTCTCCTCCTGCCGGCTGCGGTCTTCTTTTCCGCGCAGGCTACGCCAGATAAGATAGATAGATAAAAACGGACGTAGGCAGGCCCAAAGGCGGTTATAGCCGTCAATTGTTCCGATCATGTGACTTGCCCATCCTGATTGTTACCATCAAGAGAGCTGACCAGTTTGTTTAGCTGTGCCTCGATCAGAAGACGTTGTTGTTCCATCTCTTTTTTGGATTTCTTGCGGGGCAGGTAAATGGGCTCAGACCATCTGCAAGCAATCGGGCTGAAAGGCTTAGGAAATCTCATTTTATCCCAGCTTTTTGCTCGCCAGTAATGCTGTGCTGACCAGGCAACAATAGTGATGGGTGCACCGGTTAGCTGGGCAAGGCTGATCGGTCCCATGGATAAGGTCCTGGCGGGGCCGCGTGGGCCGTCTGGGGTGATCACAGCTGATCGGCCTGATTTCAGTTCGCCAGCCAACTGCCGAAGACCAGAAAGGGCTTTTCTGTTGCTGCTTCCCCAAATTGGCCGCAGGCCAAATAGACGTGAGGCCCCGGCCAAAACCCGCCCGTCAGGATGGGGCGATTGCAACGCTGAACAGCGGCGGGGCAGGACAGGAGACATCACAAATAAATACTCATGCCAAAAAATAATAATTTCAGGCTTGCCTTTGCGTAGACGTGATTTCAATTCTGCCCGACCTTGATGTGACCACCGTAAAGTGACCACCAACAGACCCATCATTGCCGCTAGAATGATGCTTAGAAAAAAAGAACCTGCAACGGTTCGGGTCAGGCTTTTTAACATACTTCACAACATTCAGCTGCAGTGCATTATAAATTGGATGATCAGTCTCTAGAACAGCAGACTTGTTGCTACCAAGCCTATATAATGCGTAACTTTTCAGCATTACTCTAAAGACAAGGGAGCTTTATGTCTATACAGCCAGATTGGCTACATGGTAAACAAACGGTATGAAAATAGCTGTTCTTTTTTACGTTTGCGTGAAGGCTTCCTATCATGCTCAGCCGTGATGATAAGGTCATTATCAAGCGGTTCTGGCGTGACTGGGTTGTTTGCTACAAGCAGCGCCTTGTACTTGTCTTTCTGCTTATGGTTCTTGTTGCGGCAACAGGTGGTGCTTATCCGGCCTTAATTCGGCACGTGTTTGATGTGCTGGCAGCAGGTCCGGAACGCAATGCCGCTGCAGATGCCCTCATCAATCTGGATGATCCGTTTGTTCTCATTCCGCTTGCGATTATTTGTTTAGCTTCTGTAAAGGGGGTGGCAATGTATTTTCAGGTACTGAGTGTGAATAGCTTAGCCCTGAAGGTCAGCACCGATATTCAGAAAGCTATGGCCCATCGTCTGATAGATGCTGATCTGGCCACTGTAATGGCTGAACCAGCAGGAGCGTTTGTCTCACGTATTATGAATGATTTGAATCTTGTCAGGGAAGCCTTNGTCCGACTGGCTAATAACCTGGTTAGAGACGTGCTATCAATTTTTGTAATGGTTGGNGTCATGTTCTGGTTCAGCTGGCTGTTGTCCGTTTTGGTTTTAGCGGTTTACCCCCTTGCAATGCGGCCCATCATTCAGATTGGTAATCGGCAGCGAAAAGCATCGGGTGCTTTGCAGGAACATCTGGAAACCGTCACCTCATTGCTGGCAGAAATTCTGCAGGGCGTGCGCATGGTCAAAGCCTATCAGCTGGAAGCTGCAGAAAAGACCAGAAGTGCGCGCGCATTTGACGGCTTATATGAACGCTTTGTNAATCTTCTGGCCGGGCGGGCCCGTATTGACCCAATCCTTGAGGTGCTGGGTGGATTTGCTGTTGCCGGTGTTATTGGTGTGGCGGCTTGGCAGGTGTCAAATGGCCAGTTGCAGGTCGGCGATGTTGTTGGCTTCATTACCGCTCTTTTATTGTTGGTTCAGCCTGTGCGGGCAATTGGCACATTGAATGCGATCACCCAAGAAGGCCTTGCTGCCNCAGCGCGGGTGTTTGCTCTGCTTGATCAGCGTGCGCATATTATTGATCCGCCTCAGCCTGTCCGTCTGCAAAATATTAAGGGGGAGCTGTGCTTTAAAAAGGTCAGCTTTGCTTATCAAGACGCTGCCATTCTGGATGATNTATCCTTTACAGTTGCTCCGGGGCAGACAGTGGCACTCGTTGGGCCAAGTGGCAGTGGCAAATCAACAATTATAAATCTTTTACCGCGGTTNTATGATCCGTCTGGAGGCCAGATCACAATCGATGGCGTATCCATCTCTNAGTTCTCTCTCTCTGATTTGCGAGACCATATCGCTCTGGTATCTCAGGAAGCTGTTCTGTTCGATGATACGGTTGCGGCCAATATTGGATTTGGGCGTCAGAGGGCAACAGATAAGGACATCAGAATAGCGGCAAAGTCAGCCGCTGCAGACGAATTTATTGACCAGTTGCCAGATACTTACGCCACAGCTGTTGGTGCAGGTGGAAATAAATTATCCGGCGGGCAGCGTCAGCGTATTGCCATTGCAAGAGCTATGCTGAAAGACGCACCGATTTTGCTTCTCGATGAAGCTACAAGCGCACTTGATGCCCAGTCTGAACAGTTGGTTCAAGAAGCGCTTGATCGGCTGTCATCCGGCCGGACAACGCTTGTTGTTGCGCATAGGCTGTCAACTATTCAAAAAGCAGATCTAATTATAGTGCTGGATAAAGGTCGAATTGCTGAAACCGGCACGCATCAGACATTACTAAACAAAGACGGGCTTTATGCTCATTTATGCGCGTTGCAGTCTTTTTCTTAACGCTTGGCTCATTCCCGCTTTAAAAGCTTGTCAACCAACCTGTCTGCCCAGAATGAAGATAAAAATTCGGCCTGTAGCTTTTCCGGATCATAGATGTCTTTTACCCAGTCAAAAAACGCTATTTTTTCTGCTTCATAGGGGGCATAGGCGGTCAGAAAGGCGTCCAGCAAGCCAGTCTTCGCCTGTTTGACATGAAGATAGCGAAAGGATAATTGCTGTGAAGCTTCAGCGACTGGCCTATTTTTCTGCATCAGCAAATATAAAGCAGACATAAGCCCGGCCCTATCCGCTCCAGATTTACAATGCAGTAGGGCTGGCCCTTCGATTCTGTCGAACAGGGCCTTTGTGTCAAATAGCATTTGTTTGTCTGGCGCAGCGCGTGATCTTACAGTAAAATCCACTAGCTCTAAGCCGTGGCGCACGCAGGCTTCAGCTTCAAGGCGCCAACCCCCATCTGACCTCGGCCCACGTAGATTTATAATCGTCCGAATGCCCAGTTGGGCTGCGTGTTCAATCCGTCGTGGGGTTGGTTGGTTGCTGCGCCACATTTTTTTGTCAATTTGATGCAGATTATGCCAGCACAATCGCAGAACACCGTGGTCCTTTGCCATCAGCTCCACCCAGTCCCGCATACCCCGCCGAGCATGTACAGGCGNAAGTTTTGAAGANTCANNGGCTGNGTTCATGTTCTTCAGCTGCCGGCAACCATCAANTGTTTGATGAATACAGACGGCGCAGCTATTGACTGNGTCAGTTCAAGNTCACTTGCTGGAAGCATGTCCATAAAAATATCTTTTAGGTTGCCAGCAATAGTGGCTTCTGTTGCTGGCCATGTCAATTTGCCATTTTCAATCCAGAAACCAGATGCTCCACGGCTGTAATCCCCTGTTGTTAGGCTTACAGAACTGCCCATTAACTCAGTGATATAAAAGCCTTGTTCAATATCAGAAAGGAACTCGTCGAGCGTTGTCTCACCAGCTTCCATGATGAAATTTGACACAGACGGGCTAGGGGGCCCGGACAAGGACCGGCTGGCGTTACCAGTCGGCTCAAGGTTAAGTTGTGCTGCTGTTGCTAGATCCAAAAGCCAGCCCTGAAGCACACCATCTTTTACCAGATGACGTTCTTTTACNGGCAATGTCTCGCCATCAAACAAGCGTGATCCGTGCCCGCGCGGCAAAAGCGGGTTATCCAGCAAATGAATAGCTGCATTAGTGATCTGTTCACCCATTCTCTCTTTTAAGAAGCTAGTGCCACGGGCAATAGATGCGCCATTAATGGCACTGGCGACATGACCGGCAAGAGAGCGTGACACACGCTTATCAAAAATTACCGGAAAGGTCCCTGTCTGTGGTTTGCGCCCGCCAAGGCGCGATAATGTTCTGTGTGCTGCATTCTGGCCCACAATTTTGGGCTTTTCCAAATCTTCAGCGAATACGGCAGAGCTGTAATCATAATCGCGTTCCATCTGGCCATCCTTTTCAGCTAGCACGACAGCTGAAAAGCCGAAATTTGAACGTTTGTAGGAGGCATTAAAGCCAGAGCTCGTGCCGATCACAACCTCGCTTGTGCCAGCTGAGGCGGATGCGCCATCAGAATTGCTGATGCCTGCCTGGCTCAGGGCCGCNTCCTCACAGGCTAGTGCTATTTCAGTCAGCTTATCTGTGCTGAAATCTGTGTCATCATAAAGTTCAATTTCTGGAAAAGACTTTGCCTGCTCCTCTGCTGTCGCCAGCCGAGCATAGGGGTTTTCTGGAGCATGTTTGGCCATGGCCACGGCACGTTCTGCCAGCTGGGTAATATTTTCATCATCCAGCTGACCTGAAGAAATGGTTGCGCTACGCTGGCCAACAAAAACGCGCATACCCATCTGGTAATCTTCTGCACGTTCGGCAGATTCAACTTTGCCAAGCCGAACCTGAACATCCTGCCCGCCACCTTTGATAAAGCTGACNTCTGCGCCATCTGCGCCAGCCTGTTTTGCTGCGCTTAACGCCTTTGAAATAATATCTTGATCTTGTTCTAACATACTCCATGACATAATACGTCCCTCTTGCTGATGCAACAGCTTGCATTTCAGAAAGTGTCAGTTTATCAAGAAAAAATCATGACTTACTCTGTATTTATCGATGGTGCTGCCGGAACAACAGGCCTGCAGGTGCATGATCGCCTGCAAAAACGTATTGAATTGTCGGTGTATGTTCTGGATGATCGGCAACGTAAAGATGCTGATGAGCGGGCCAAGGCTATGGCTAACGCTGATGTNACCATTCTCTGTCTTCCAGATGAAGCAGCTATANAGGCGGCGCAGATGGCAAAGGTCTCTGGCGCAAGGCTGATTGATGCATCTTCCGCGCACCGGACTGCAACAGATTTTACCTATGGTTTTGCCGAAATTANGCAAGGGCAGCAGGACGCCATTCGTTCAGCACAGCTCGTTAGTAANCCAGGTTGCTATCCAACAGGCTTTCTTGGGCTCGTTTCACCTCTGCGGCAGGCCGGGCTTTTATCATCCTCAGTCCAATTGTCTGCTTTTTGTGTCAGCGGCTACAGCGGCGGTGGCAAGACAATGATTGCTAGATATGAAGGNAAGGGTGAACCTGCCTTTGCTACCTATGGCCTTCATCTGTCACATAAACATCTGCCTGAAATGAAACAGCACGCCGGTCTAGATCATGCACCTGTATTTTTGCCAAGCGTGGGTGATTTTGCGCAAGGAATGCTTGTGAATATTCCGCTGCACCAGGATCAGTTTACCCGTGCTGTTAAGGCAGATGATATCCGTTCTGTCTTTGCTGACCATTATTTATCTGCAGATTTGGTTTCGGTGGGCACAGAAACATCCCTTACTGAATTTGGGTTTTTATCTGCTGATCCTCTCGCAGGGACGGACCGTCTGGAATTATTTGTATTTGCAAATTCAGAGAACAGACAGTTTATGCTGACCGCGCGGCTTGATAATCTTGGTAAAGGAGCCGCAGGGGCAGCTGTTCAGAATNTGAATCTGATGCTGGGTCTTGANCCTCTTGTTGGCCTTCACTATTAAANTTTATCCAGTAAGANCGTTGNGGCGNTTGGAACATGACAAAAATTGCCCACCTCTCTGCTCTNGAACGTGCGCTTGACTATCCTTATGACGCACCGGANCATGCTTATTTAATTANNNATNGTNAGGTGNTTGACCTTGACCCGGGCTATNATTTTGCCAGNCGTATTGCTGTTCTNTCTGTTGGCTCAAATCGAGCGCCTGTCCAGCTTAANAGAAAATTTGGGGAGTCGGCAGAACTGCCTGTCACGCCTGTGCGGGTTTATGATTGTGATGTGGTTCATGTTGCCAATCTTGCANCGTATGGAGCGGTGNCCTGCTCAGCNTTTCCTTGTCCAGGNACNCACATAGACCTGAATATTGCCTGGCTGACCCCTGNACAACTGANCATCATGCACCAGACTGAATCTGTNGGTNAAGCTTATGATTGGGTGGAATGGGACCTCNCCTGTATTCAGCATCANTTTGATGGTTCACTTGATCGCCTGTTTGGTTATGCTGCGATTGCAGGCGCTTTTGGCAACAGAGGTGAAGGTCCTTTTGGCTTACAGCGTATCCCAGCTCAAAACAGACAATTTGTTGTCAAAACACAGCGTCAGATACAGAATATGATCTATCACCGCTATTGTAAGGAAAAGGTCTCACTTGAAAGTTGGATACATCAGCTTCAGTCAGACCGGAAATTACGTGATGAAGTGGTCTCCGGCTTGCGCAGCGATGCGGTATTGCCATCTGTTATGCCCTGGAAGCCCACTGTTCTGTCATAGACAGGTTCAATCCAAAAAACTGCCCAGAAAAAGGCCAGCTGTGAGAATAAGACCAATATCCCGATTGGATTTAAAAATCTGAAGTGCGGTTGCCGGGTCATCTGCGACCAACCGTCGTAGCTGCCATAGAAAATGACAGCAGACAAGGCCAAGTCCCCCCATCCAGGCCCCTTGACCCAAAAGGCTGAAAAAGCCAGCTGCCCAAAGTAGGCTGGCTAAAAGATAGCATACGCCCACACCAAAGCGCAGATGATGGCCAAGGGAAAGTGCAGCTGACCTAACACCATTCAGCCTGTCATCTTTCATATCCTGGACGGCATATACAGTATCATAACCAATGACCCAAAAAACAGTGCCGGCATAAAGTATCCAAAGACTGGCTGGGGGCCAGCCCTGCCATAGAACAGCCCCGGCAACAGGAATCGCCCAACTAAAGGTCAGACCAAGCACAATTTGCGGCCAGTCTGTAAACCGTTTCGCCAGAGGATATAAAATGATAAGAGGCAAAGCGCTAATCCCAACAGCCCAGCTAAACATTGGCAGCTGGATCAGGACTAAAAGACCGCAGCCACTTAAGCACCCGAGAAACAGGACAGCAGCTGTCACAGATATCTGTCCTGAAGCCAGGGGCCGCGATCGAGTTCGTTCAACCTGCGCATCAATATCTCTGTCCCATAGGTCATTAATAATGCACCCTGCCCCGCGCATAGCCACGGCACCAATAGTAAACAGGGTCATATAGAAAATAGCTATATGCGGGCCTGGACTGAAAGCTGCAAATATCCACCAGCCGGGCAAAACCAGTAACCACCAGCCTATCGGCCTGTCCAATCTGGCCAGTGTAACATAGGTCTGCAGACGAACGGGAAGCAGGCCCCATATACCGTTCAGCTTTATGTCTGTATATTTGCCCTGCTGCGCACCCTTACGGGGCTTGGCTTGATTTTTATCTGGTGTCTTTGCTGGCATGGCGGATCGGATGAGTGCATTTAAAGGCGCAAAAGGGTGNTATTAGGTTNGCTGTTCAATAGATTTATCACACACCTTAAAACACTTGCCACTAATCTTTAATCTGCTTAAGACGGTTTNATGTGTGCATATACTCCGCCTATAAGGCTATTTGTTGATNCTGATTTAGTCAAAGGGGCAACCCTGTCCCTTGNTAGGGAACAGTCGCATTATCTGGGGCATGTNATGCGACGGTCTGCCGGTGACAGGCTGGAAATTTTTAATGGCCGAACAGACAGTTTTATNGCTGAGCTGACCGATATCAGTCGTAAATCAGCATNTGTTCAGCTGGTTGAGCTTTGCTCGGATTTCAAAACCAGTCCGGATTTATGGTTTTTATTTGCCCCCGTAAAACGCACCCGGCTTGATTTCATGGCGCAGAAAGCAACTGAATTAGGTGTGCGNCATATCCAGCCTGTAAATACAGATTATTGTCAGGTNAGCCGCGTGAATCAGGACAGATTATCTGCAAATGCTGNCGAAGCTGCAGAACAGACAGGGCGCCTGGATGTCCCGTCAGTCGGCCCTTTTTTNCCTCTTCATCAGATTCTGGCGGAGTGGCCAGCTGATCGGCACCTTATTTTCTGCGATGAGGCCTTATNTGCTGATAATCAGATAGATCCGCTGGCCCAGTTACACAGCAAGCCGATCGCAAAAGCTGGATTGTTGATTGGGCCTGAAGGCGGATTTTCAGATACAGAGCGTGATCATATCAGACAAATGTCCTTAGTTTGCCCGCTTAGTCTGGGACCGCGCATTCTGCGGAGTGATACAGCGGCACTGGCAGCATTGAGCTTATTTCAGGCTGTTTGGGGTGACTGGTCTGTTTCTGGTTTAGATCAGTAGAATATTCATCGGGCGGGCAACCATCTATTTTCAATCTTTCCAACGTTGGGTAGGGTCTTCATGTCTGGCAAATCACAATCAATAAAAATCACAGACAAAGCACAGCTTGTTGATTGGCTGAAGCAGCAGGAAGCAGATGCTGANAATTGGCTCATTGGCACTGAGCATGAAAAGTTTTTGTTTCAGAAAGGTAGTTTCCGTCCAGTCAGCTATGAAGGTGAGATGGGTATTGGCGAAATTCTGAGCCGTCTTGCCGAAAAACACACCATGACGCCGATTTCTGAAAAGGGTTACATTATTGGCCTGAAAGACGGGCAGGGCGGCTCGATCACGNTAGAGCCAGGCGGGCAATTTGAACTGTCAGGTGCGCCATTGAAAAATCTGCATCAGACTTGTTCAGAGACAGGTCGTCANCTCAATTACATGCGCGAAATAACGGCTGAACTGAATTTATGCATGCTNGGAGTTGGATTTCAGCCGCTCTGGAAGCGGGAGGATATCTCCTGGATGCCAAAGGGCCGTTACAAGATTATGCGGGAATATATGCCGAAACGCGGGAANCTGGGACTGGATATGATGTTGCGATCCTGCACGGTTCAGGTCAATTTGGACTATGCGAGTGAAGCTGACATGGTGCGTAAATTCCGTACNTCACTTGCACTTCAGCCTGTTGCAACGGCTTTGTTTGCGAACTCTCCGTTTAAGGAGGGCAANCCTTCAGGCGTGAAATCCACACGGGCACAAGCGTGGACTGATACAGATCCAGACAGATGCGGTGTTCCAGCCTGCGTGTTTGAGGATGACTTTAGCTACGAGGCCTGGGTTGAGTATATTCTCGATGTCCCGATGTATTTCCTGCACAGAGGCGATACGTATATTGATGTGTCTGGACAGTCCTTCAGGGCATTTATGGACGGCAAGCTACCTGGTTTTGAAGGTCAGCTGCCAAGCATGGAAGATTTTGAAGATCATATTACCACAGCTTTTCCTGAAGTTCGTTTGAAAGGCTATATTGAAATGCGGGGCGCAGACAGTGGCAGCTGGGGCTCCATCTGTGCACTGCCAGCTTTGTGGGTTGGTCTTTTATATGATGAGGAAAGCCTGAACGCCGCAGAGGCACTTGTGTCTGGTATTTCAGCTCAGCAAGTTGAGGCGGCGCGTTTGTCTGCGATTACAGATGGCCTTGATGGCCAGTTTGCGGGCCAACCAATGCTAGTGATAGCAAGGGAAATAGTGGCACTGTCTGAAGCTGGCCTTGCCAGACGACAGATCACAGATAGTAAAGGCAGGGATGAGACACAATATCTCGACCCACTTCGGGAAATTGTAACCACAGGGAAAACCAATGCGGATATTATGCTCCATCACTATAATAGTGATTGGGACCGGGATGTCCGTCACCTGTTCAAACTATATCATTATTAGGCTGCTGCATGATGTGCACTCCTCTCGCTAACAGCGTGAATTGCATCCGTATAAATGGCTAATCTCCTTTAAATTGTCTTTATCAATTTTGTCGGACTTGGCGCGCTTATCCCTGTGTTGCCATTCACTGTGATTGACGGGCTGGGTCATTCAGAGATTGTGATGACAGCTTTGCTGGCCAGCTTTGCTTTTGCCATGTTTGTCGCCAATCCTGCGCTGGGCCGGATATCAGACAAGCTGGGCAGGCGACCTGTTTTGTTGCTCTCTCTTGGGGTTGGCAAAGTTGCTCATCTCTGGTTTGCGGTCAGCAATGACATTATGCAGATGTTTGCCGCACGGACCATCGCCGGATTGGCAACAGGGAATATAGGCGTCATTCAGTCAATAATTGCAGACCGAACATCACCACAGGACAGAGCCAGAACAATGGGTTTTTTGGGAGCGGCAATTGGCGCAGGATTTGTGACCGGGCCAGCTCTTGGTGGACTATTGAGTGGCATCGGTTCTGGACCTGTCCATCAGACGCCGTTTCTGATTGCAGCGGCGTTTTCTGCCCTGTCCTTCATTCTGGCCATCAGATTGAAGGAGACCGGTACTTTGTCCCGCTCTGTTGTCACGCAGGGGGTGTTTTCAGAATACGTGAAGACTGTCTTATCTGGCCAAATTGGTTGGTTTGCTGCGTCATTTTTCTGCCTGAATCTAGCATTTGCCCAAGTTGAAGTATCTTATGTTTTGTTGGTCAGGGATCTGCTGGGATTTGGGGCTAGACAGACAGGGTGGCTGTTTATCTATATCGGGGTGCTAATTATCATCGTTCAGGGTGGATTGATTTCCCGCGCCGTTTTGCGCTTTGGGGAGATGAAGACCATCATTGCTGGTGTTGCGCTGCTGGCCAGTGGTCAGCTTCTGACTGTGGCACTTGCCTTTGGCGACGCGCTTGGTCTTGTCATCATGGTGGGCCCTATCCTGCTGTCAACGACCCTTGTCTGTGTTGGTTTTGCTTTCACTAATCCAACATTAACCGCTTCTGCCTCAAAGGCTGCGTCAGCTCGAAACATGGGTGGATCTCTCGGCTTTATACAGGGATGCGGGTCAATCGGACAGGTTTTAGGCCTTGTATCTGCAGGACCCTTCAATGCTTTTGGCGGGAGTGTGGCATCCTTTGGTTTTGGTACAGCGGTCACCTGCTGTCTGTTGGTTTTTATTCTGATGATGTTAAGTCGCCAGCACAGACAGCAGAAAATGGCTGATGGAGTCTGCTAAGCAGCCTCTGTCCCGCCAACGGTGATGCCGCCCATTTTCAGTGTAGGCTGACCGACCCCAACAGGAACAGACTGCCCGGCTTTTCCACATGTCCCAACACCTCTGTCCAGTGACAAATCATTGCCGATCATAGTTATTTTTGACATGGCATCAGGTCCGCTGCCGATCAAGGTTGCACCTTTTACAGGCGCGCCGATTTTTCCATTTTCAACTAGATAGGCTTCAGAGGCAGCGAACACAAATTTTCCAGAGGTGATATCCACCTGACCGCCGCCAAAATTCACTGCATATATTCCTTTTTTCATTGAGGCGACAATTTCATCAGCCTCACAGGTCCCATTTTCCATGAATGTGTTAGTCATACGCGGCATCGGCAGATGGGCATAAGATTCTCGGCGGCCATTTCCGGTCGCGTCAACACCCATAAGACGCGCATTCTGCCGATCCTGCATATAGGCTTTCAGGATCCCATCTTCTATCAGCACATTGCGTGCGGACTGAGTTCCTTCATCATCGATTGTTATAGACCCCCGACGATCCTTAATTGTGCCATCATCCACGACAGTGACACCCTTTGCAGCCACTTGTTCACCAACACGACCAGAAAAAACAGATGTCCCCTTACGGTTGAAATCACCCTCCAGCCCATGGCCAACTGCCTCATGTAACATCACACCAGGCCAGCCTGACCCCAAGACGATTTCCATCTCACCAGCTGGCGCACCAACAGATTCAAGGTTTAATAGCGCGATGCGTAGCGCTTCATCCACCTCAGCCTCCCACATTTTAGGGTTCAAATAGGGGTCAAACATAAACCGGCCGCCTGTTCCACTGCTTCCGCTTTCCATCCGGCCATTCTTTTCGGCAACTACAGCTACATTCAACCTGACCAGAGGGCGGATATCAGCAAAGCGAGTGCCGTCTGGCCGTATGATTTGTACTGCTTGCCATGAGCCGGCTATAGAGGCGCTGACTTGTTTTACCCGCGGGTCTTTGTCACGCGCATAGCTGTCCATCTTCTGCAACAAAGCCACTTTGTCCTCAAAGGCTGTTTGGTTAAGCGGATTGGAATCTGAATATAAAGACTCGTTGCGCCCAGCTTCTGGGGCAAGAGCAATTTTGCCTGAATGGCCAGAGGCGACAGCGGAAACGGTCTCAGCTGCACGCTTCAGGGCGGCTGAACTTAACTCACCAGCATGAGCAAAAGCGTCTGCCTCGCCAACTATCGCGCGCAAGCCAAATCCAGCGCTTTGGTCATAGGTTGCTGTTTTCAGACGGCCATCATCAAATGACAGCATCTCGGCATGACGCATTTCTAAAAACAAGTCGCCATCATCCGCTCCATGCAAGCAGTTGGCGACAATTTTCATAGTTTGGTCCTTATCCAGACCCGTTGATCCGAAAAACGCCTGATCTGTTTGTTCAAGTAAATTCATAAGACTATCTCTTTTTTGGGCGCTGAGACTCTCACCGCAATATTAACTTTCTAATTGAGAATGGTATCTCCTGCATCATATTTCAAGGAGGAAATCTGGACAGCGGACATCGTTTAAATTGTCTGATAAGTCTGTTTTCGTGCCTCTTTGCGACTTGCCGTCGCAGAGGGCTTTTCACAGCACAGAAAACACGCTAAAAATAAGTAGAAATCTAAAGAAGTAGGCTTTTCACACCTGACACTTCATGCTTTTGTTCAAACAGGGCTATTTCGCATAATGTTGCGACAGAGTTACACCTTAAGGGTAAGGGGGATCACGAAATGACAACGCGCGGCTCTTTTTTGGCGGGTCTGGGGCTATTTGCTGCGACGACCGTTTTAATGATAGCTGGCGGCGCATTGGCAGCTGAACCACAGCCCTGGCAGTTTGGTCTTCAGCCACCAGCAGGGTCAATTGCTGAAAGGGCAACCAGCCTGCACAATCTATTGCTGGTGATTATCACGGCTATTTCCTTATTTGTGCTGGCTTTGCTTGTGTATACCTGTGTGCGGTTCCGTCAGTCAGCTAATTCAAAACCATCAAAGACTACGCACAATGCGGTGATTGAAGTGTTGTGGACGGTTGTTCCCGTTCTCATCTTGGTTGTGATTGCTGTGCCGTCTTTTCGTTTGCTGTATTACATGGATAAGACTCAAGATACTGAGATGGTAATTAAAATTACAGGAAACCAGTGGTACTGGAATTACGAATATCCTGATGAGGAACTAAGTTTCGACAGCTATATGATTGACGAAGCTGAGCTAAAAAAAGGTCAGAAGCGTCTCTTAGAAGTCGATTATCCGATGGTTGTGCCGGCTGGCACTAGGGTCAAGCTTCTGGTTACAGGCAATGATGTAATGCATTCCTTTTTCGTGCCTTCACTCGCAGTTCAAACCTATTCGATTATTGGCCGGGTAAATGAAGCCTGGATAGATGTCCCTGAAGGGGCAAATACCTACTACGGACAGTGCAATCAGATCTGCGGCGTAAACCACGCCTATATGCCAATTGTAGTGAGGGCACTTGAAAAGAAGGAATATGAAGCATGGCTTGCTGGAGCGAAAGAAGAATTCGCGTCTGTTAAGACGCCAGCAGATACTCTGCTGAAAAAGACATTGGTGGCATCTGCCAACTGAATAAGTGCGTGAAGGAGAAACACAAATGAGTGCCCAAAATACAAATAATGCGGCAACACATGCAGAAGACGGTCACGATATTCCGACCGGATTTGTGCGGCGATGGTTATATTCAACAAACCATAAAGATATTGGAACAATGTATATCATTTTTTCCATTCTGGCTGCGTTGATCGGCGGCGGATTTTCTATTTTCATGCGCATGGAATTGATGGAACCAGGCGTTCAATATATGGCTGATGGTCATGTTTGGAACGTATTTACCACCGCTCATGGCCTGATTATGGTTTTCTTTGTTGTGATGCCAGGGCTGATTGGGGGCTTTGGTAACTGGTTCGTGCCGATTATGATTGGTGCGCCGGATATGGCTTTTCCGCGAATGAACAATATTTCATTCTGGTTATTGCCACCTGCATTTTTGTTGCTGCTAATGTCTGCTGTGATGGATGGTGGCGCAGGTGTGGGCTGGACAATTTACCCGCCGATGTCCAGCACAGCCGGAACGCCTGGAATGTCCATGGATCTGGCGATTTTATCGCTTCACCTTGCTGGTGTATCTTCAATTCTGGGAGCGGCGAACTTTATCACAACAATTTTCAATATGCGGGCACCGGGCATGACATTACATAAAATGCCCTTATTTGCTTGGTCTATGTTAGTCACAGCCTTCCTTTTATTGCTGGCTGTTCCGGTTTTGGCCGGCGCGATTACCATGCTTCTCACTGACCGAAATTTCGGTACCACATTCTTCATTCCTGAAGGGGGGGGGAGATCCTATCTTATTCCTTCACCTGTTCTGGTTCTTTGGCCATCCGGAAGTCTATATTATGATTTTGCCTGCCTTTGGAATCGTCAGCCATATTATTTCGACTTTCTCACGCAAGCCGGTGTTTGGATATTTAGGTATGGCTTACGCTATGGTTGCCATTGGGTTTGTTGGGTTTATTGTATGGGCACACCACATGTACACCGTAGGTCTTAATGTGGATACTCGAGCTTATTTCACTGCGGCTACCATGGTGATCGCAGTGCCAACAGGGGTGAAAATTTTTTCTTGGATTGCAACGATGTGGGGCGGGTCAATTTCATTTCGCATTCCGATGATGTGGGCCATTGGTTTTATCTTTTTGTTCACTGTGGGCGGAGTTACCGGAGTCGTTCTAGCAAATGCTGGATTAGATGTGATTTTGCATAATACCTATTACGTCATAGCGCATTTCCATTATGTCCTGTCTCTAGGGGCTGTTTATGGACTGTTTGCTGGTTTTTATTACTGGTTTGGAAAAATGACAGGCTATACCTATCATGAAGGTTTGGCGAAAATTCATTTCTGGTTGACGTTCATTGGGGTGAATTTGACATTCTTCCCAATGCATTTCTTGGGGCTTGCAGGCATGCCACGTCGTTATATCGATTATCCTGATGCCTTTGCTGGCTGGAACTATGTTGCCTCTATAGGGTCTTACATCAGTGCGATAGGTGTGCTGATTTTCCTAGCACTGATTCTGGAAGCGTTTATTTCCAAGCGACAAGCAGGGGCCAACCAGTGGGGTGAAGGGGCCACAACTATGGAATGGCAGGTTGCCTCGCCACCACCATTTCATACTTTTGATGCGTTGCCAAAAATCAAATAAGCGCGCCTAGAGCTGAAAAGGGACCAAATGATGACTGCCATCTCGTCTCAGACATCGGGCCATGACCTTAAATTGAAACCAACCGTCTCTGCATCTGTGGCAACAGTTGGTGACTTTTTCCAACTAATGAAGCCAAGGGTGATGACCCTTGTGACCTTCACTGGATTAGCCGGCATGTATCTCGCCCCGGGTGAAAAGCATCTGGGCCTCGCCCTCGTGTCTTTGTTTGCGATTGCGGCCGGCGCAGGTGCGTCTGGGGCTATAAACCAGTGGTATGACCGAGATATTGACCGGGTCATGTCTCGGACACGTGGCCGACCAATCCCAGCGGGAAAAGTAGACCCGGCTGAGGCCCTTGCCCTTGGCGTCGTCGTCTCCGTTCTTTCTGTGCTTTTGCTGTCCTTATCTGCAAATTTTCTAGCAGGAGGTCTGTTGGCGTTCACAATCTTCTTCTATGCTGTAATCTACACGGTGTGGTTGAAACGGAGCACGCCTCAGAATATTGTCATTGGCGGGGCAGCCGGGGCGTTACCGCCTGTTGTGGGTTGGGCCAGCATCACTGGAACAGTATCTGTTGAAGCGCTGATTCTGTTTGCACTAATATTTTTCTGGACGCCTCCACATTTCTGGGCCCTCGCTCTTGTCAAGAATGAAGATTATAAACAGGCTAACATACCGATGTTGCCTGTTGTTGCTGGTAAGCAGGAAACGCTGCGCCAGATTGTTATCTATTCGACCGTGATGGCACCTACAGGTGTGGCCCCATATCTGGTGGGTCTGACCAGCATTGTTTATGGTGTTGTGGCAGCGGTATTGGGCTGTGCGTTTTTTTTACTTGCAATCCGGCTCTTCAAATCGCCTACAGACAGACAGTCATGGGAACTGTTTAAATTCTCCGTCTTTTATTTGGCGGCGCTGTTCGGATGCTTGATTTTGGACAAGCTTTTCATTCAGCAGCTTGGGCTTCTGAGATTTATAGGAATTCAGTGATGGCGGAAAGAGAGCCAAAGACAGGGGCCGAGATGCAGACTATGCGCAAGCGCCGAAATCTCTGGGTGATTGGGATGATTTTTAGCCTCGCTCTGCTGTTTTATTTTATCACCATCTTTAGGATGGGGATGTAACGGCAATGACAATTACTGCTTCAAATCATAACATGCATAACCAAGGTAAAGACCAGCGTGATAAAACCAATAATAGATTGTTGTTTGTTGTCGCCGTTGTGGTGATGTCTATGGTTGGTCTGGCTTATGCCTCAGTTCCGCTATATAAGCTGTTTTGTCAGGTCACTGGATTTGGCGGTACCACACAAATTGCTACACAGGCGCCTGAACAGGCCCTGCTTACTGTTGAACCTCTGGCAGTCCGGCTTGATGCAAATGTTAACCCGCAATTGAACTGGTCATTTGTTCCGATTGAACAGGAAGTCAGTCTGAAGCCCGGTGAAGAGGTTACAGCTATTTACCGTGCTACCAATATTGGAACGATGCCGTCCACGGGGACGGCCACCTTCAATGTGACACCGCAGAAGGCGGGGCCCTATTTCATGAAAATAGAATGTTTCTGTTTTACGGAACAAACTCTGCAGCCAGGTGAATCTATTGATATGCCGGTAAGATTTTTTTTGGACAGCGAGATCGTATCTGATATCAATACATCAGATATTGATGAGATTGTGTTATCTTACACATTTTTCAAAGCAATGGGTAATTCAAGTTGAAATTAACCCAATATAGGGCCAGTCGGTGGGGGCAGGCTAATTTTAAGGAGAACTGACATGAGTGGTGCACAACAACATCCATACCATCTTGTAGAACCAAGCCCTTGGCCGGCTGTAGGTGCTGCTGCTGCTTTTGTAATGGCGATCGGCGGTATTATGTTCATGCATCAACGCGATTTTGGTCCTCACGTTCTCGGTTTGGGCCTTGGTCTTGTTCTATTGACAATGTTCATGTGGTGGCGAGACATTATTCGCGAAGCAGAATATCAAGGACATCACACTCCCATTGTTCAGATAGGGATGCGATATGGCATGATGCTATTTATTGCCTCTGAGGTCATGTTTTTTGTAGCGTTTTTCTGGGCTTTCTTCGATCGGGCCTTCTATCCGGTTGGTGGTGTCTGGCCACCAGAGGGGATTGAAACATTTAATGCATTTGACCTGCCGCTAATTAACACACTTATTCTGCTGCTCTCAGGTTGCACGGTTACCTGGGCACACCATGCATTAGTTCATGACAACAGACGTGATTTCATCAATGGATTGTTCATCACAATTTTGCTAGGTGCATTGTTTACCGCACTTCAGGCCGTGGAATATGACCATGCCGCCTTTTCCTTTACAGACGGTATCTACCCATCAGTCTTTTTTATGGCAACTGGTTTTCACGGCTTTCATGTGATAATTGGCACATTGTTTTTAACGGTTTGTCTGTTCCGGGGCCTGAAGGGCCACTTTACATCTGAGCAACATTTTGGATTTGAAGCGGCAGCCTGGTACTGGCATTTTGTTGATGTGGTCTGGCTGTTCCTATTTGTTGCGGTCTACTGGTGGGGGGCTTGATCACCTTTACTCATCCCCTGATGATATGATAGTCATCGGTCTGTGCTTTTTTAGTGCAGACCGATTTTTTCTTCTCCTGTTGAGTTCTGGATAATGTATTTCCGTCCATATTTATGGCTTACTATTTTTTCTGCCCCGTCACTCTCTGTTTTGGTTATGCTGGGGCTGTGGCAACTAGATAGGCTGGTCTGGAAGACCGAGCTTATTGATAGTTTTAATGAGCGTGCCAATGCAGCTGCTATGCTGCCGCCGGACGCTGCCGCTGATCTAAGCCAGTTTGAATTTCACAATCTGGCTCTGTCTGGCCGATTTATGCATGACAGAGAGCTCTACCTGACGGGACGGACTTATGAGGGGAATGCCGGCTTTCATGTCGTTACACCGTTTCGCACTGATCAGGGCAAGGTCATTTTTGTGAATAGGGGCTGGGTGTCAGAAGCCTACCGTAAACCTGATTCCCGGTTGTTTTCGGTTAAAGATGAACAGGTTAGCTTGCGAGCTGTTCTGCGGCTGCCACAGCAAAAGGGCTATTTTGTGCCTGAGAATGAGCCTGAAAACGGATTTTGGTTTACCTTGAAACCAGAGGAGATGGCAGACTTTCATAAACTCGATCAAGCGGTCAGAACGTATTATGCCGATCAAATTCGGACTAGTGAGGTGTTAACGCTGCCTATCGCTGCTGAGATTAATATCGATGTACGCAATACTCATCTCAATTACGCGCTGACCTGGTTTGGGATTGCTTTGTCTCTGGTTGGTGTTTACATCGCGTATCATGTGAATGCAGGGCGTTTGCGCCTCACCAGGTGGTCATAACAATAGCCAGGCCGTTCCCCGAATAAAGGCAAAAAGTGATGGAATTTATCAGTACAAGGGGCAAAGACGGGCCAATCAGTTTTGAAACAGCGCTTTTGAATGGCCTTGCTCGTGACGGCGGCTTGTACCTGCCCGTTTCATGGCCTCGTTTCAACCTCGATGAAATCCGCCAGATGAGGGATTTGAGCTATTCAGATCTTGCTGGTCTTATAATGTCGCGATTTACAGATGGGGAAATAGACCAAGTCGAAATGATGTCGCTTGCCCGGCAAAGCTATGCAGACTTTACACATCCTGATGTCGCTCCTTTGCGTCCAGTAGCAGAGAATATACATATATTGGAATTATTCCATGGCCCGACTATTGCCTTTAAGGATTATGCGATGCAGTTTTTATCGCGCGTCTTTGATCGCGCTTTGACACGACAGAATCGCACTGCCGTGATTTTGGGAGCAACAAGTGGCGATACCGGCTCAGCAGCTCTTGAAGCCTTCAAGGGTCGTGATTCTGTCGATGTGTTTATTCTGTTTCCCAACGGGCGCGTGTCTCCTGTGCAGCAGAAGCAGATGACTAGTAACTCAGCTAAAGGCGCTCATGCGGTTGCTGTCTCTGGTGACTTTGATGACTGTCAGGATATTGTTAAGGCGTGTTTTAATGATGTGGCCTTCCGCGATGAAATGAATCTCTCAGCAGTGAATTCAATTAACTGGGCGAGGCTGATGCCACAGATTGTTTATTATTTTGCATCAGCTTTGAAGGTAGGAGCACCAAAACAGACGGTTGCCTTTTGTGTGCCAACAGGCAATTTTGGCAATGTATTCGCGGGCTGGGTTGCCAACAAGATGGGCTTGCCTATTGAAAAGTTTATCGTTGCCTCAAACCGCAATGACATTCTGACAAGGTTCTTTGCCACTGGAACAATGCAAAGACAGTCAGTAGATCCCTCTCTGAGCCCCTCAATGGATATTCAGGTTTCATCAAACTTTGAACGGCTTTTGTTTGAATTGTTGGATAGAGATGGTGTAGAAGTGGCCAGACTGATGAAAAGATTTGCCAGGTCAGGCAGTTTCGACGTGGCTGAAAATGTGTTGCGGTCAGCCTTGTCTTTATTTTCTGGGTTTTGCGTAGATGATGATGGAACTAAGGCGGAAATCAGGTCAACTTATCAGCAGACCGGAATGGTTATTGACCCACATAGCGCAGTTGGTCTTGCTGGCGCGCGCCATGCCAGGGCCTCTGGTCTGGTTAGCCGAGATACACCCATTATATCACTGGCCTGTGCGCATCCGGCAAAATTCCCAGATGCTGTTCAGTCATCCTGCGGCATTTACCCAGAGCTACCAGAGCATCTGGCTGACCTGATGCAGCGTGATGATGTGATGCTGACAGCAGAAAATGACATGGAAGCTGTGCAGGCCCTGATGCGCGCAGAAAGACGATAACGGCATGCAGACGACTATCTCTCGGCTGGAAAATGGGTTGACGGTTGCTTCAACACATATGCCTGATGCGCATTCTGTGGCTTTGGGTGTCTGGATTAAAGCAGGGGCGCGTGACGAATCTGAGGGACAGAACGGCGTTGCCCATTTTCTTGAACACATGGCTTTCAAAGGCACACGAAACCGTGATGCCGCACATATTGCCCGTGAGGTGGAAGATGTAGGCGGCTTTATGAACGCGCATACCAGCCGTGAGGAAACCGCTTATTACATTAATCTTCTTCCCGAACATCTTGAACTTGGCGTTGAAATTCTGAGTGACATTCTGACGGCCTCAACATTACCAAAACATGAAATAGAACGGGAACGGGGTGTGATAATTCAGGAAATTGGACAATCTCTTGATACACCCGATGATTTGGTTTTTGAATTATTTAACAAGGCTTGTTTTGGCGACCATACGCTCGGCCAGTCTATTCTAGGTACACAACAAACGGTATCTTCCTTTGGCCAGCAGGAACTAAAGGGTTTCATGGATAGGTTTTATGGAAGCAACCAGATGATTGTCTGTGCCGCTGGCCTGCTAAAGCATGAGGAATTTGTAGTGCTGGTTGGTGAACGCTTTTCTGGTTTGTCGATATCTGCAGTGCCTGACCGTAGCATGCCGGTCTGGCAAGGAGGAGACAGTCGGGCTGACAGGGATCTTGAACAAACGCACACAGTGTTTGGGTTTTCGGCACCTGGCATCACCACTGCGCAGCGATACGATATGCTGGTTCTTGCCAATCTTTACGGCGGCGGTATGTCTTCACGGCTGTTTCAGAAGGTCAGGGAAGACAGAGGCTTATGCTATTCAATTTTTGCCTTTGCACAAATGATGTCTGATACAGGTGTGTTTGGCGTTTATGCCGGCACATCTGAAGAAACTGCAAATGAAATGCTAAAGGTCTGTGCAGCTGAATTAACCGATTGCTTGTCCAATATACAAGCCGATGAATTGTTGCGTTCGAAGCAACAACTGAAAGCCTCTGTTTTGATGCGCCTTGATTCTGTGTCTGCGACTATGGACAGCCTTGGTCGCCATATTGCGCTTTTTGGTAAGGCACAGAATAAAGACCAACTTATCCGTTCTATTGAGGCCGTCTCGATAGACAGCCTGAGTATATTAATAGCAAAAATAATTGCAGGCCGTCCGGCGATGGCTGCTGTTGGTCCGGTAAGTGCAGTCATGAATGTAACTGACTTATCAGATTTGTTTTCATCTTAAAGGGAGTCAGGCTGTTCCAGCTGTTGATGACAGAGTGGCAGGGTTCAGACCAATTCGAGCAAAGCTTTTATTCCATAGATCATTTATATTGGTTTTAAAGAGAATGTCTGCAGTCGCCGGCAGATGAACCCACATATTTTCACGCATCTCAAGTTCCAGTTGGCCAGCAGACCAGCCAGCGTAACCCAGCATGACCTTGGCAAAGGATGGTCCAAGTCCGCGGCTGATTTCTGAGACCATATCCACATGTAAAGACAGACAAATACCGTTTGCAATGGGGATTGTTTCGGGCAACATTTGATCATCGGTGTGTAGAATATATCCCCTTTGTGGTTCAACGGGCCCGCCTGTATAGACAGGATCCTCAGAATCAACGCAAGACTGGTCTAGGTTTAGATGTTCCGCTAGTTTTTTAAATGATAAGTCATTATTTGGCTTGTTAATCACAAGGCCCATAGCCGCTTTAGTGTCATGTTGGCAGATAAAAATTACAGCACGTTTGAATCGCGGGTCTGTCATCTGTGGTGTTGCGACCAGCAGATGGCCAGCAAGGCTGTCGTTTGTTGGTGAAGATATGGATGAGCTGTCGTTTTTCATAAGACCGATTGAATTGTTTCACTTGCAGTCTAACTCTAATTCGGATTGTTGCCAAACATTGCCGTCATTTCGTTCCTTTTTTGAGATAAAATTCGAATCTTTGTGGAAGGCTATATGCCTTAACGCTGAAATATTGTAAGAACTCACGCATTATGAAAATATCGCACTCATATTCTCAAGCTGTGGCTGCCTCGCCACCCAGGTGTATGCCCCGCTGGATGGTAAAGCTGTTTCTTATTATGTCACTGCTGGCCAGTATTTTGGTGCTGCCTGCCCGGGCAGCAGATAGTCTTGAAACAGAATTTGCCCGAGCAGAGCTTTTGTCTGCTGTTGACGCAACAGGCAATTTGAGCGAGATACAACTTGGCCTTCAGGTAACCCTGCAGCCAGGTTGGAAGACCTATTGGCGTAGTCCTGGTGATGCAGGTTTGCCAACACAGCTCAGCATCCAAGAAGCTGCTTCTTCTAAATTGAAACTGACGATAGCTTACCCCTTGCCAGAGCGTTTTTCTTTATTTGGTCTTGATACATATGGCTATGGTGAAAAGGTCATATTTCCTGTCAGGGTGACGGGTCATTCACCTGGTCAGCCATTAGATTTGCGGGCTGATCTGAATGCCCTAATCTGTTCTGATATCTGTGTGCCCTTTAATGGGCCACTTGCTATCAGGCTTCCTGCCGGCGCTGTTCGCCCGTCAGATCATGCAAGGGAAATTGCACGAGCAGCTGCTCTGGTGCCGCGTGAAACATCCGATTTGGGTATTTCTATAAAGTCAGCAACCTATGATCATCAGCTGAACAGCCTTTATGTGCAGTTCAAGAATATGGATATCTCCATTGATGATATCTTTATTGAAACAGAACAAAGGGGTCTCAGCTTTGCCCGGCCAGCACTCATAAAAGATGGCCTCTATAAAATTAGTGTTTCCGGAGCGGTTGAGGACATTAGCCTTGAGCAGCAGACTATGCGGTTAACTGTGCAGTCGGAAGATTTATTTGGGGAACAAACAGTCACAATTGAACCAGTATCCAAACAGACTGCTAAAATTTCNANATTNGCTCTGATTCTGCTTTTGGCTCTAGCAGGTGGGGTGATNTTAAACATNATGCCTTGTGTTTTGCCTGTTTTATCTTTGAAANTGACATCAATCATCTCTATGAGAACCAGTCAACCNCAAATTATNAGGCTCAGACTGCTAACAGGGGCAGTNGGTATCCTGTCCAGCTTTGCTTTGCTGACAGGTGGACTNGTNTTACTNAAGCTGACAGGGGCACGGNTAGGCTGGGGGATACAATTCCAAAATCTNTATTTTCTNACCGCGATGGCACTATTCCTCGGTATCTTCACACTAATTTTGTTAAATAAAATTCAGCTGCCCACACCACAACTAAGTACCGGCACACAAGGTAGCCAGTTTTCGTCTGACTTTCTGTCAGGGTTTGTAGCGACACTGCTGGCTACTCCTTGTTCAGCGCCTCTGGTGGGCACAGCAGTAAGCTTCGCGTTATCTGCAGATTATGCNGTTCTNACTCTAATTNTAATGACTATGGGTGTCGGGTTGGCGCTGCCCTGGCTTATNTTNGCAATCGCGCCGCATTTGGTTTTGATGCTGCCAAAGCCGGGGGTATGGCTNAATTATGTGCNGCCTGTTCTGGCATCTGGCCTTTTGCTNACAATCCTCTGGCTTTTGTGGCTTATTTCGTTGGCAAGTTCAGTGCTATTTGCAGGGGGAATTGCAGCTGGATTAATTTTTATCTGGCTGGTATCTGCTTTTGGNNCTGGCAGATTTGTCTGGCCAGGGTNTATTGGCATAGCTGTGANATTTGTGNTTCTGGCTGGCTGGATTGGCATTCCAGNTATGCCAGCAGATAGACAGAACGAACTCACAGTTGAAGATGGCGTTTGGCAACCCTTCTCGCTTGAGCTNTTGNCTGATCTGNGAAATCAAAAGCAGGCTGTGTTTGTTGATATAACTGCAGATTGGTGTATAACCTGTCAGGTCAATAAGCAGCTGGTTTTAGAACGGAAACCTGTTCTTCAGTCTTTTGCCAAAGCTAATGTTACGCTGCTGCGTGCGGACTGGACAAGGCCAAATGATATGATAGCTGACTATCTGCTGAACTATGATAGATTTGGCATTCCTTTTAACAGCCTGTATTTGCCAAATATGGCGGAGCCTGTGATATTTTCTGAAATATTGGCGGCTGAAAAGATTATAAACCTATTGGAAAACCGCTTGCGTTAATTTGAGTTAAAATGACATTGATAACTAGAAGGTTGATGCGCAAGCTTTGAAGTTCGAAAAGGAAAAAAATGACAATAACTGTAGGCACGACTGTCCCATCTGTTGACATTCATACAAAGACTAAAGAGGGCCTTGATACCATTAATACCGCTAAATATTGCGCAGGACGCATAGTGGTTTTGTTTTGTGTTCCTGGAGCGTTTACGCCTACCTGTTCAGCAAAGCATATGCCAGGATTTGTTGAAAAATTTGATAAGCTGAAGGCCAAAGGCGTAGATGCGGTGGCCTGCCTGGCTGTGAATGATGCGCATGCTATGTTGGCCTGGGCTGAAGCGCAGAATGCTGTTGGAAAAATCGATTTATTTGCGGATCCTAGATGTGATTTTTCAAAGGNACTCGGCATCGANCGAGATATGGGCTCTGTNATGGGCATAAGGGCTGCCCGCTGTGCCTTCATCATTAATGATGGCGTGATCAATCATGTCTTTATGGAAGAAATTGGTGCGTTTGATGTATCCAGTGTGGAAAACATTCTGAAGCATCTTTAGAATGCCGTCCCAAAGGAACTTTCTAAGCTTGCCAAAGCTCCAGTCTGTCTTTAAATAAGGCAGCCTGCTCGCTGGCCAGCCTGTCGCACATTTCATTCTGCGGATGGCCTGAATGTCCCTTTACCCAATCCCAAGTTACGGTATGAACATTCAAAAGACTGTCTAGCTTTTCCCATAATTCACGATTGGCTACTGGTTTTTTAGCAGCAGTGCGCCATCCATCGCGCTTCCAGCCCGCCATCCATTGCGTTATGCCCTGCATCACATACTTACTGTCAGTTACAATGTGAAGCCTCACTGGACGCTTCAACGCTTCCAATCCTTTAATAACAGCAGTTAGCTCCATCTGATTATTTGTTGTGTCCGCCTGACCGCCTGATAACTCCTTCATTTGTCCGTCCCAGCTTAACACCACGCCCCAGCCGCCTGGCCCTGGATTACCTAGACAGGCACCATCTGAGTAAAGATGGACAATCTTTTTTTGCTGTTGGTTGGTCATGACCATAGTCCATAATCCCCTGGGCCGGTCACCTTTTGATGAAATCTCAGCCTTGCCCAGAATTCAAGCGGGTCAAGTGGTTTGACCATTGCATCTGATGGGGTATTAATCCAATCATAAAGCCGCGTCAGAAAAAACCGCATTGCAGCACCTGAACATAAAACATGTAAGTTTTGCTTTTCATCCTCTGTTAGTGGCCTGATGGCTTGATAGGATCTTAAAAGATGTGCTGATTTTGAAATATTGAAACTGCCATCTTTATCAAAGCACCAGCTATTCAGGCACACACCCAGGTCGTAACTGTAAAGGTCATTACAGGCAAAATAGAAATCAATAATTCCGGTTAATTTATCACCGACGAATAAAGCATTATTCGGAAACAGATCAGCATGAATATGGCCTGCTGGTAATTGTGCAGGCCATGCATCTGTCAGTTGATGAATAATGTTTTCTGCCTGCTCTTTTAAATTTTCTGGCATGTCTGCCAACTCACTATTTACAGACCGCAGTAAGGGCAGCCAGCTATCTGGACCAAGGCTGTTATTACGTTTCAGCGCAAATGATGACGAATCCAAGTGAAAATGTGCTAATGAACGCCCTAATTCTGCGCACTTTTCAACGTTTGGGAATTTTTGTGATGTGCCGTCCAGAAAGCTCACAATTGCTGCCACACGCCCGGCACAGCTTTGCAGAACTTTTCCTGTGTTATCTTTTATCGGGACAGGACATCCTAGTCCTGTTTTAGAAAGATGTTCCATCAATCCCAAAAAGTAAGGAAGATCAGCTTCATCCACTCGCTTTTCATAAAGAGTCAGAATGAAATTTGCCTTTTCCGTACGTAAAAGGAAATTTGAATTTTCCACCCCCTCTGCGATACCTGCCATGCTTAGTAACTGACCAAGGTTATAGCGGCCCAGCAAAGCATCCAGCTCTGTATCCTCAATATTTGTGTAAACCGCTATCGGTCTGCCCTCCCAATGTCTTCAGCGCCTATTTCGTGAGCATTGAAGGAAGTTTGAACTGCATCTTTTCTGTGATGAAATTCTGGGTGTTTACCTCAATCTGATAGCGCTCAGATAATGCGGTCAGCACTTCATCTATTAAAATTTCAGGTGCGGACGCCCCCGCGGTCAGACCTATTACAGCAGCATCATCAATGAGCTCATAAGGTAGCATATTTGAATCGGCGATTAATTCTGCCTTGGCAATGCCCGCATTCAGGGCTGTTTCAACTAACCGCTTTGAATTTGATGAATTTTGAGCACCAATCACGAGACATAAATCAACATCCTTTGCCATGGCTTTAACTGCGTTCTGACGGTTGGTCGTGGCGTAACAGATATCCTCTCCTTTTGGTCCCCTGATCTGAGGAAAACGGTGCTGCAGAACAGTGATAATTTCTGCTGTTTCATCAGCTGATAACGTGGTCTGGGTTGCAAAAGCAAGATCGCAATCTTCTGGTGGCTGGACGGCAAACGCGTCTTCAACAGTTTCAATAAGGGTGATTTCATTTGCCTCAACCTGGCCCATAGTGCCGACAACCTCTGGATGGCCAGCATGACCAATCAGAAAAATGTGACGCCCTTGCCGCACATGCTTATTGGCTTCAATATGTACCTTGGTGACCAAAGGGCAGGTCGCATCGATCGCAATCATATTAAGTTTTTGAGCTGTTTGATGAACGGCCTTGGCCACTCCATGTGCTGAAAAAATTACAGGGCTGCCAGAAGGAACCTCATCAAGTTCTTTGACAAAAACAGCCCCCTTAGCTGCCAGATCATTTACAACGCGCTTATTGTGAACAATTTCATGACGAACAAAGACAGGGCGTCCAAATTTTTCAAGCGCCACTTCTACAATTTTAATGGCGCGATCAACACCAGCACAAAAGCCTCGGGGTGAAGCGAGAATAATGGTTTTTCTCATTTTTTTCAGCACACTAGGCGTGGTCATTTTTGCCTTCCATACCTGTCATCAAGATGCAGCATATCATCAGATCTTTATGGTTTCATATCTGTAGCAGAATATGACGAAGACTGCTATAACATCACATCAGGAAATTAGCGCCAGCATAGGACATAAGGACACAAGTATGTTTACTGCCATCATCAGAATAGGTGGATTTGTAACACTCACGGCCTTTGTATTATCTGCCTGTTCTGCCTTCAGGCCAGATCCATATGCCTGTGATGAAAAAGTCACTGCCATTGAAATTGGCTCAAGAGTGGAATTTTTAACCGCTGATACATTTCAGCCTATCATGATCCGTCTGAACGGTGTATCTGCTTCATGTTATTCAGATGAGGCCAAAACTGTTTTTGATGTATCAGTAGGGCTTAAAATCACTCGAGACCTTTCAGAATCATCTGAAGTAACCAAATTTCAGGTGCCTTTCATCATTGCTGTATTAGAAAATTCTGAAACAGTAATCAGACATGAAAGCTTTGCCTACAGCATGGCTTTATCCAAACTGAAAGACAGTCTTTATCCTGTTATTGATTTTCAGACTGAAGCGCCAAAAGATGGCCGCATCATTTTGTCCCTTACGCCGGAAATCATTGAGCTGAAAAAATAGTTAAATGTAAATTTGGCGGGGAGAACCAGCTGAAGAGATAGCTGACTTCGATTATATTTAAAGGCGATAAATAAAAAATTCATCTAGACAATAATACAGTTTAATGGAGCTTTTGAGGTTTTAGTAATTTATTTCAGGGAAGCAATTTGCTTTACAGAGGCTTCAATAAGCTTCAGCGAGGCATCTTCATCCATTTTTTCAGCAATCAACTCACGTGCGGCATCTACAGTTAGGCTAGCGGCCTTCGCGCGCAGTTCGTTTACCAAAGCGGCTTCAGATGCCTGTATCTTGGCTGCAGCTTGTGATTCACGGCGGGCAACAGTTTCCACAGCTTTCTGCGCAGCAGTTTCACGAATCCGATTAGCAGCGGCTTTCGCATTCGCTACGATGGTTTTTGCTTCTTTTTCTGCATCACGCTTCAAACCTTTAAGCGAATCAAGCTCAGATTTTGCCTCTTCATGAAGCTTGCGGGCCTCGTCAAGTTCGGATTTTATTTTTGCTGACCTTGTATCGAGAGTTTCTGCAAGAGCTACTCCCGCCTTTTTCCANACGAGGACAACAAATAATACAAATCCAAGAGCGACCCACATNGCCTCATCAAAATGCATTTACGCCTCCTGACCTGACAATTTAATAACTTTTCTTATCGCTTTGTCAGCATCCGTTTTTGTGACCTTCATACCGGTAACATTGCTAACGGTGTCTAAAGTCAACTCTTTGGCCACATCATGAATGTTTGCCAGAGCCTCATCCCGAATCTTAGATAACCTAATCTCGGCGGCCTTGGTTTTTTTAGCCAGTTTAGCAGTCAAATCAACTTCGGCAACTTCAGCCTTCGCCTTCGCCTCAGCCATAGCCTTGCTAGCGGCCTCGGCTGCTGTAATCCGTGCAGTTTCGAGGGCGCTTTCGTAGTCTTCTTTCATCTGTTTGGCTTCAGCCTCGGCATCTTTAGCTCGCTTAAGATCATCAAAAATAGTGTGTCTTCGGGTATTTAACACCGTGCCAATTCGCGGTGTGATGACCTTAGCCATCAGCAAGTAACCCACTAAAAAGGTAGCCGCCAGCCATAAGAGCTGGTTAGGCCAGGTAGAAATGTCTAGTTGCGGCAGGCCTTTCGGTTCGCCGCCCTCAGCTGCAATGCATTGCTGAGAACCAATGATAAAACTGGTTGCCGCCAACGCGGTAAAACCTGATTTCGCAGTGGGCGTTTTAAAAAGCATTGTTTCGTCTACCTTATCCCTTATTGTCTAATTCTGCTGTTAAAATTTCCAAGCAGTATCAGACAGGCCTCTTTTAAATTCTAGTCAGAGAGGATATGGTGGGACGAACCAGCCCATCCCTTTCTGGCCAGTTTCAGACAATCTGCCTTAAAGGGCAAAGAGCATAAGCAGAGCAACAACAAGAGCAAACAGCGCAATAGCTTCTGTCAGCGCAAAGCCCAGAATACCAATGCCAAACACAGTATCGCGTGCAGCAGGGTTACGGGCAATTGAGCTCACCAGAGATGAGAAAATGCTTCCGATACCAACACCCACACCAGCCAATGCAATTACAGCAAGACCAGCACCAATCATTTTNGCAGCTTCGACGTCCATCTCTTAATTCCTTCCATTTTTNGAGAATTCTGTTTNAATTTTCGTTNTGAANTTCTGGNAAAGCTTTCACTTATTCAGATCTTTAAAAANTACNCCTCAAATCTAATGGAGATGTAGCGCGTCATTCAAGTACATACAAGTCAAAATCGTAAACACATAAGCCTGCAAGACAGCGACCAGAATTTCGAGCCCGGTTAAGCCGATTATGGCAATAAGTGGTAACAGTGAGCCGGCTACAAATATCCCACCTGCGCTAGCAATCATGACGGCCAAACCTCCAAAAACCTTCAACATGGTGTGTCCGGCCAGCATATTGGCAAATAGCCGCACGGACAGGCTGACGGGGCGGACAAAGTAAGATATCACCTCGATCAGAACGAGAAAAGGGATTAACACTTTTGGTGCACCTGCTGGCACGAAGAAACTGAAAAAGTGCAGACCGTGTTTAATCAACGCAATAACGGTGACACCCAGAAAAATAACTATCGCCATTGCAAAGGTAACAACAATCTGGCTTGTCGTTGTGTAGCTGTAGGGAATTAGCCCCAACAAATTAGAAAACAGTACAAAAATGAAAAGCGTGAAAATAAAGGGGAAGTAGGGTTTGCCCTCACTGCCGACATTGCTGCGTACCATATCAGCGACAAACTCATAGAGCATTTCTGCCAGCCCCTGCATGCGTCCGGGAATGACAGCTGCTGGCTTCATGGCCATAAACAAAAACCCGCTACTGACCAGAACGGCAAGAACCATAAAAAGCGATGAATTGGTAAACTGGATGTCAAAACCAAACAGATTCAAAGCAAATAAAACCTTAATTGCGAATTGTTCAACAGGTGAATGCACCTAATCTCTCCCGTTATTCTGCTCATTAGCCTTGTTTTCATCGGCTTGCGAGCTTTTCTCATTAACAAACCCAGCTGCCATGCCTTGGCCCGTTAGGGCTCGCCACACATTCATCATGCCTGCGGCAGAGCCAAGGAAAAAGAACACCACCATCAATGTTGGTGTGGTGCCAAGCCAATTATCAAGAGCCCAGCCAATAAAAGTGCCCACAACAACTCCTGCAACCAGTTCCGTTGTCACGCGACCAGCCAAAGCCATGCCGCCAGTCGGAAGTTTGGCCTTCCTGTACCGACGTTTTTCCTGTTGCCGAATCTCAAACTCGGCAATCCGTTTGGACAAGTCGGCGACACGCGTCTGTCCTGCTACTCTGTCCTCGTCTACCACATTTTATCCGTTTTAACCTTTCACCCCAACTCACTCAACAAATACAGATGTCGCAGAAAGCTGAAGAACGCGCACAAACTAAGTTCGAACAGGGGTTTTTGTCAAGTCTAAAGGCATGAAAAACAAAGATAACACAAAGGGTGTGTCACCGCGTCGCACACAGGAGTTTTCACAGAAGATGTATCGACATCACACTGTTAGCTGATCCCGCATAGTCTCAGCTGTTTGCAGGTCAACAGATACAAGGCGGCTCACACCTTTTTGTTCCATCGTGACACCAAACAGCCGATCCATTCTCGCCATAGTCATCCGGTGATGTGTCACGATCAAAAAGCGTGTGTCAGTTCTCTCTGCAATATCTTTCAGCAAATCGCAGAAGCGTGAGACATTTGAATCATCAAGNGGGGCGTCAACCTCATCAAGTACGCATATTGGGGCTGGGTTTGTCAGGAAAACAGCAAAAATGATCGCAAGTGCAGTCAGGGCTTGCTCCCCGCCTGACAGCAGCGATAGCGCCTGCATCTTTTTTCCAGGTGGGCTGGCTAGGATCTCGATGCCAGCCTGAAGGGGGTCATCTGAATTTACCAGTTGTAATTCAGCATGACCGCCACCAAAAAGAGTTGTGAACAGTTGAGTGAAATGCTTGTTAACAGCTGAAAAACTCTCCATCAGCCGCGATCGACCTTCGCGGTTAAGNGAAGAAATCGCACTGCGCAGCTTTGCAATAGCCTCAATCAGATCTTTATGTTCTTCGCGCAATGTGGTGACACGTTTATCAATTTCTTCCATTTCCACTTCAGCACGTAAATTGACAGGACCAATTTGATCCCGTTCATTCAGCAGCTGATCTAAGNTCAATTCCAGTTTTTCAAAGCTTTCAGGAAGCTGTTCAGAGGGACGAAGCTGGGCAAGCTCTGCCAGCTGCTCTGGTGTACAATCCAGCTTATCCTTGATTCGCTCAATAAGACTGTGCTTTTCTGACTGATAGCGTTCACACAAAGCGTCACTCCGAATCAGAGTCTCACGTTTATGGCTCAATTCCTTTTCCGCTTCGCGCAGCAAAGTGTCCGCCTGCCTCAGCGTATTTTCTGCTTCACGTAGACAATCGCTTCTTGTCAGACGTTCGGCTTCTGCTGTCTCCAGCCTGTCCATTAGCTCCCGCTGTTTGTCTTCGATCGCTTCTGGCTGTCTTTCAAGCTGTGCCTTTTCAATAAGCGCCAATTGCTTGCGCTTTT
Source organism: SAR116 cluster bacterium (assembly GCA_002700485.1). GTDB lineage: Bacteria > Pseudomonadota > Alphaproteobacteria > Puniceispirillales > Puniceispirillaceae > JADHLI01. The sequence goes on from PADU01000010.1 coordinate 48,286, forward strand.
TCATTTCCGCTAGTCTGCGGTTAGTCTGTGCCAATCTGCTTTGCCAGTCAGCAAGTTGTCCGTCTGCGGACCGTTTCTGTTGTTCTGCTGTCTTCAACTGCAAGGCCAGTTCGGCTTCATGCTGAACAGATTTATTCAGCATTTGTCGGGCGACAGTGGCTGAATTTGCATACTGGTCTGCTTGCGTCTGCAAACTCGCCAAATCAGCTTCAAATCCCTCATCGGATAAAATGCTGTGTCTGTCCGAGGTTGCTAGTTCAAGAGCTTGCCGCACATCATCCGACCGCACTGTTGCTGATTTCAAGGCTAGCTGTGCTTCGTCTGCATCCTGTTTGGTTTTTTCCCGCACTTGGCGGGCTGTTTGCAGCTCTTGCTGGCTAGTCTGCACTTCTGCCTGAATATTTGCCAGTTCTGCATGGGCTGCTGTCAGTCTCTGATCATGTTTTTCAGCAAAAGTCTTAATCTCCGCAGCCTCTGCTTCGAGTGCATCCAGCCTCTGGCGCTGGCGAATCCGCTCCGCCTCATTGCTTGCTGGTCCTTTGCGCACCAGCCCATCCCAGCGCCACAACATACCTTCTTTTGACACCAGAGCCTGTCCGGGCTTGAGCTGTTTCTGAGCATGTTTAACGTCCTGAATATCTTCTATCAGGCTGACCCCGCTCAATGCCTGCTTTAGAACATCAGACTGAGCGATAAATGTTGAAAAAGGGGTGCCATAGGCAGGCGGCTGAACAGAAGGGACAGTCATATCCTGCCGCCAATAGCCGGTATCACCGCTGTCATAAGGTAGGGACAAATCAGTGCCCAGACAGGCTGCCAAAGCCACCTCCATGCCCTCGCTGACTTTGATTTGATCGGCAACAGGTGTGCCTGATGGGTTTATGGTTTCAGCTAGAAGATAGCTTAACGCATCACTCTCTGCGACTAGACGTGCCAATTGTGTGTCGATATCGCGCTTGTCTTCTGCTGCTTTTTCTCTTGTCTCTCTTGCCACAGCTAGCCGGGCTTCAACAGACTCATGGGCAGCTTCTAAGCGAGTGAGTTCAGCCTCATTTGCAGACAATACTTTAGCTGACAGCTCAACCTGTTCTCTTAATTCCTCTATGTTCAGCTGTTCCAAGGATGATTGCGCCGCTGCAATACGGCGGTCCAGCTCATCAAGACGTGAAGACAATTGCGCCTGATTCCGCTGCGCTGCCGCCAGCTGGGCCTGATTTTTTGCCGATTGTTCATCTGCATCACGGCTGCTGGCCTGTGCATGTGCCAGCTGTGTCTTTGCGGCTTCAAGCTTGGGTGTGTTTTCTTGAAGACTGTCCTTGCTTTTGTTCAGTTGAGATTGCAGATCGCTCAGTGCCTTCTGCGCATCTTGCTGCAGAGTTGCCTCTCTTGCTTCATCAAGCTCAATCTGGCCCAGCAGGTTGGTTAACCTCTCCAGAGCTTGGCTGACCTGTTCTTTTTCGCGTGCGCAATCATCAACACGAATGCGCAACCTCTGCACTAACGCGGCTTGCTCACTTTCGGCTGTTCTTAAAGGCGGGACATCTGCTGTCAGGAGAGCCTGTTGTGTAGATAGCTGAGCTGTGCCTGCCGTCGCTGTCTCCACTAGCTCAGCACTCGCCTCTCGTTCTGCATCTGCTTTTTGGCAGGCAGATTCGGCTTCTACCCAGCGAGCATGGAATAGCCGGGCTTCTGCTTTTCGAATGCGGTCAGCAACAGATCTGTAACGCGCAGCTTGACGCGCTTGCTTGGCAAGCTGGCTTTTCTGTTCGGTCAGCTGAACAATAAGATCCTCAAGCCTTTCTAGATTAGTTTCTGTGTTCCGCAACCGCAGCTCGGCCTCATGTTTGCGTTGATTCAGGCCTTTGATATTCGCTGCTTCTTCTATCAGGCTTCGTCTGTCTTCTGGCTTTGCCCCAACAATCGCTCCTATGCGTCCCTGGCTTACAATACCTGCGGACCTTGCGCCCGTTGCGCTGTCAGCAAACAGGAGCTGAACATCCTTCGCACGTGCTGGTTTGCCATTGATCTGGAACTCTGTTCCTTTGCCGCGCTCAACCCGTCGTGTAATTTCCAGCTCATCAAAATTATTGTACTCCGTGGGAGCTTTCTTGTCCTGATTATCAAGTTGCAGTGAAATTTCAGCAAAATTGCGTGCTGGTCTCTTATCTGTGCCGGCAAAAATTATATCATCCAGCTCACCTCCACGCAGCTGGCGGGCAGAACTTTCCCCCATGATCCATCTCAACGCTTCAACAATATTCGACTTGCCACAACCGTTTGGGCCAACAATACCTGTCAGCCCGTCTTCAATATCCATATCTTCTTTCTCAGCAAAGGATTTGAAGCCAGCCATCGTAAGGTTGCGGAAAATCATAAACGCTCAGCCCTGTACCTTAATAACAAATGCTAAATGCCAAATGCGTTTANTTCAGCCAGAAACTCATCAAATGAAAGGGCCCCGCTGAAGATCTTGTCTTCATTCACAACNAAACTTGGTGTCGAGCTTATCTCATATNTGTTCACAGCATCCTGTCGAAGTTGGACAATCGCTTCTAAATATGAACGGTCCCGCATCATCTTGTCGAAGGTGTCAGATGATATGCCCGCAAATTTTGCAAACTTTTTCAGTTCATTGACAGGTTCTGCGGCACCAATCCAGCTCTCCTGATTGTCCAGGAGAGTATCAACCATCTTGAAATAGCTGTCTGTTGTCAGCGTTCGGCATAAGGCATGGGCTCGCAAAGCTAGCCCGTCAAGTGGAAAAGGATGCATCTCAAACCGAATCAGGCCTGNATCAATTAGGTCCTTTTTGACCTGCGGGAAGGTGTCGCGGTGGAACCGGCCACAATGGCCACATGTCATGGAAAAATACTCAGCCACACGCACCGCGGCATCTGGCTTGCCCAGAAAGCGTACTTCTTCTGCTCGTTTTGTCGACACTTCAAATCTTGCCAAGGCAAGTGATGGTNCGAGNGAAAGCGACAGACCAGCANCNGCGCCCTGAGCAAGAACGATACGCCTNGTCAGAATNGGTGTTGATTCGGATTCAGATAAAAGCGTGTTGGTCTTGATTTTCATAATTCAATTTACGTCCTGTGTTANTCAAAAGCGTTGTTCAGAACAGTCGTACAGACGCTTTTTCGCACAAATGAGGCAAAGGNCNCTTTTTGTTGTTATTAACAACTCTTCCTCATCTGTACAGGGTTTTTTGATTCTTTTGAGATCTCACTCTACCCACAGGCGGTTCAGAGGTGCAGAAACGAGTAAAATTCTGTGAGACGCTGGTTTTNGNANAGTTNTGCAAAGAATAGGCGCCGCGCACATGCTTCATTTCATGCTTCATTTTATGTTGCGNCCTAACCTGATTAACGCTGCCCGCAATTCTGGGCTCTGTATCTGGCTGGTCACCTTTTCCAGTGTATGAAGCGGAACAGTGTCCTGTTCATGGCCTGTCTNATGAGCTGATTTNTCNTNTTCCGTNATTGTAGCTCGNANCATGTCCTGACGTAACCTTATCCTGCTAACAGCAGCAAAACCAAAGCTTCTGTTNATCTGGGTGATTAANGTCTNACNCATCATTTGCACTTTTGGGCCTCTGCCACTAACAACTGATAACACAACTGTCCCTTCAATACGCTTATTGTTTGGAAACTGAAGGTCAACAGGAAGACAGTATGAGGCGGCCTCACCAGCGATATATGACCAATCACCGATTAGTTTTGCCAGAAACTGACTTCGCTTCTTTAATCCGGGCCCAACTAGCCTCTCTGTCAGTTGTGATAAGGGCCGCAACCGTGTTGAATGCTTGCGTTGATATGTAGGTGAGATGGGTGTCATACGACAAACCTAACATGAACACAACTTTGCTAACAGCCCCTCGTTTTTACATAAATGAAATTATGTATGGATGCAGTATCAGATGACATAAATGCTGAACTGATCTGTTCAGACAGTGCCTCGTGCGGTATCTCTGATTTGTAATGACTGTCCAGGAAAATCAATTTGATTTTGCAGCCTTCGATGCTGATGCCGTGTTGGGCTGGTATGACCAGCATGCCCGCGAATTGCCATGGCGCGCGCGCAGTCCTGAGCTGGCCCCAGCTTATCACGTATTTCTGTCTGAGTTGATGTTACAACAGACTGCTGTGGCAACAGTGATCCCTTATTTCAATGAATTTATCCGCAGATGGCCGGATATTCACGCC
>PADU01000048.1 GCA_002700485.1 SAR116 cluster bacterium
ATATTATTTTATTTTTCGCGCTTCTTTCCCGATTTTGCTGATACAACCATACACTAAGCAAGCTCATGAAACCTGCAGCATGCCCATTTTCCACAATTGGATATTGTGCTGAAGAATTTTGTAGAAAAAATGGAATATTCAGTTTTGCATCAACGCTCTCAAAGGCTGCCCTTAATTTGATGGTTAGGTAATGTTCCGGCAAAAAGGTACAAAGTGGAACGTCGTCTAACTCGTTTGGTGTGAGCGTTTTATGCTTACAGAGTGGGTGGCCGTCAGGGAGCGCTATCATCGTCCGCAGCGAAAAATCCCTAGTTGAATAAAGTTTGGAACTTTCTGGATTTTCCGCAAATCCGACGTCGAATTGTTGCGAGGCGATACTTTCGCGCACCCGTTCAGATGATTGAGCTTTGAGGTAGAATTGAGCATCTTTATGCTTTTTTGCGAAGTCAGCCATGATGTTTGGCAAGAAAATTTCTGATAAGACTGGCATGCAGGCAATGCGAATTTGAAACGACTGATTCGAACTCTGAAGCATAAAGTTTTCCAGTCTTTTCATTTTTTCGAGTATTTCTTCGGCGCGTTCCAAAAAATATTTTGCTTCAGGAACTGGTTGGAGGCGACCATTTTGGCGAATGAATAATTTGTAGCCGATTTGTGACTCTGCATCAGCAATCACTAGGCTTAATGCTGGTTGAGAGCGACCTAAAGCCAGAGCTGCTTTAGAAATTGAGCCAGTATTTATAACTTCTCTAATTACTGTAAGGTGCCACAATTTAAGCACGCTAATCTCCAACTATTGCTAAATAAAGTCGTTGGTTATGTAATAATTATAAGTATTTCTTATGATTATAACAGTTTTTATAATTTGGTTAAATAAATGTTCGGTTGTCTACTTTCTATTCATCAAAAATTAAGAGGTCATTAACTTAAATCCCAAAATGAAGGAGGAAGATATGAGTAGATGGATGAAAGCAATTGCTACCTTTGTTGTAGCTAGCTTTGCGTTTGCTGGTGTTGCTGCAGCGCAGGAAATGAGATTTTTCAAAATTGGAACGGGTGGAACGGGTGGTACCTATTATCCAATTGGTGGATTGATTGCTAATGCTATTTCTAATCCGCCAGGCTCGCGTCCTTGTGACAAAGGTGGTAGCTGTGGCGTCCCTGGTCTTGTAGCGATTGCCGTTTCAACAACAGCCTCAGTCTTCAACGCTAACGCAATTCAGGAAGGTTCGCTAGATGCAGGTTTAGCAGGAGCACAGACAGTTGTTCAGAGCTACAATGGTGAAGGGAAATTTGTAAACAATAAGAAGGAAAAGATTCGTGTAATTGCAAATCTTTATCCTGAAAGCATGCATTTGGTTCTAAAGAAAGGCACCAAGCTAAATAGCCTCAAAGATCTGAATGGAATGAAAGTTGGTGTCGCAGCAGCTGGATCAGGAACGCAAGTCTCTGTTCGTATGATACTCAAGCATTACAACATTAAGGCTGATGAATATGAGCTAAACGTAGGTCAAAGTGCTCAGCGTCTCGCTGATGGTCAAATCGATGCATTCTTTTATGCAGCAGGCACACCCTTGTCAGCTCTGATCCAGCTAGGTTCAACCAAGGGCTTCGATTTATATAGCTTCTCTTCAGATGAGCAAAAAGCTATCAACAAGATCATCCCATATTATGTTCAGGATGTGATTGAAACAGGCGTTTACGAAAATATTGGTTACGATGTGAATACAGTTGCCGTTAACGGACAACTTATCACTTCAATAGATCAGCCTGAAGACCTAATTTATGAAATCACTAAAGCTTTGTGGAACAAAAACACGCGCAAGCTTCTAGATAAAGGTCATCCTAAAGGTAAGGCTATACAGCCATCTACCGCACTTAAGGGAGTATTGATACCTCTGCACCCTGGGGCAGAGCGTTTCTATAAAGAAGCGGGCCTGATGTAAATCACTTACTAGGGCGGTGCATTTATGCATCGCCCTTTTTAGCTTTAGGGGGTGTAAATGGAAAAATTTAGTCTAGAGAGAGCTCTTTCTCTCGAGAGTAAATATGATGATTCACTGCAAACACGCCCTATTGGCTCTTGGTTAGCTAAATTCGTTCTTTTTTTTAGCGTTTTCTTCGCACTTTATCATTATGTGACTGCTGGTATTGGCGTGCCAGTAGATTTTTGGCACATGGGCGCTCACATGTCTGGTGTTATAATTTTAATATTTATTTCCTTCCCTGCATTGAAAAAAAGAAATTATACGGCTGAAAAAACTGGGTTGGACGGGAAGTTATCTGGTGTACCAGTTTATGACTGGATCTTCATCATCATTGGGGTAGCCGCCTCTCTTTATGTTGGGTTTACCTGGTATGGCTTAGATTTTGATTTTCTTGGATTGAGTTATTCAATTCCAGAACAAGTTCTGCGTATGGGTGTGCCTCTACCAATAGATGTGGTTTTTGGCACTTTACTTATCATCGTGCTTTTAGAAGCTGTTCGTAGAACGATTGGTATTGTCGTTCCAATTATAATTTCTATTTTCATCGGTTATGCTGTTTTAGGCCCTTACATACCCATCCAAATACTGAAGCACCCAGGTTTGAGTTGGTCATTGTTTGTCAATAACATGTATTTCCCAGACTTGGGCATCTACGGTGTTACACTCTGGATTGTTTCAACTGTTGTTTTCCACTTTGTTCTGTTTGGTGTTCTTGCTCAGCGTATAGGTTTGGGTCAATTTTTTGTTGATTTAGCTACTGTCGCTGCAGGCCGTTATACAGGTGGCTTGGCGAAGGTATCAGTAGTCTCTTCAGCCCTATTTGGAACAATATCAGGCTCATCAATAGCAAATACTGTATCCACTGGCTCACTTACTATCCCCAATATGAAAAAGAGTGGTTATCCAGGGCATTTTGCTGGAGGTGTTGAGGCTGCTGCAAGTGCTGGTGGGCAAATCACTCCACCAATCATGGGTGCCGCGGCTTTTGTTTTAGCAGAATTTTTGGAGATACCTTACAGTACTGTCGTGATTGCTGCAGCAATTCCCGCTGCTATGCATTACATCGGCGTAATGTCGATCGTGCATTTTAAAGCAAAGCGATTAGGGTTAAAAGGGCTTTCCTCTGACCAAATACCGCTAATTTTGGAAGTTCTTAAACGAGGGTGGATGACTGCCATCCCTCTCATTGTTCTGATTTATGTTTTGTTTTCTGGCTATTCACCTCATATGGCTGCTTTCTGGGGAATCACTGCTGTTCTGGTGGTTGGATTCATTAATCCCAATCACAGAATAACTCTGGGCGACTTAATCGCTGGAGCATCGCAAGGTGTTAAGTATGCTTTGTCAGTGGGTGCTGTCTGTGCGGCAATCGGCATTGTTGTTGGCGTTGTCAACGCTACTGGCTTAGGTTTCAGACTTGGGTTCATGGTCACAAACAGTGCTCTTGGAATGGGCGAATCTCTTCAAAGTATCTTGTTTTATATTCCCTTAATTAATTTTGAATTAGATCAGCTTACCTTATTCATCTCCCTGATTTTGATTGCAGTGACGTGTATATTGATGGGGGCGGGCCTACCAACTACAGCGCTTTATGTGATGCTTGCGACTGTTGCTCAGCCAGCACTTGGTAATTTGGGCATTCCTCCGCTCGCGTCACATCTTTTCGTACTCTATTATGGCGTTATTTCCGAAATAACACCTCCGGTTTGCGCATCCGCTTATGCCGCCGCGGGAATTGCTGGTTCCAATCCGTTCAAAACAGGACTTTCTGCCTTCTCGCTTGGCATAGGCAAACTTCTTGTCCCTATGGTCTTTGTTTATTCACCGGCAATGCTAATTGTTTTGGATGACTATTTTACCTGGCAGGAATTTCTTCACACAGTTATCACTTGCGGTCTCGGCGTTTTTCTTTTGTCTGCCTCAGTAGCGGGATATTTCCTTGTTTCAATGAATGGTCCAAGTCGCCTGTTATTTGGGCTAGCAGGTATTTTCTTAGTTGCGCCTTCTTGGACATCAACTGTTTACGCATTAATTTTTGCGTCCCCAGTTCTCTTTTTACAAATCGTTCAATATATGCGTTCCCAACCCACTAAACAAAGAGTTTGAAAGGTTATTAAATTACTTTTGCACTTCGAAGTTTTGGGCAGAGAGTAAGAGATCAAAGAAGTAGCCCAAAAGCTTATCAACCCAAGCAATTTTTTGTGTTGAAGGTTGAAACCACGCGGGTTGGAATGGATTAGAGGTTATGGGTTTCTCTCGAAATGTGAAGAAAAGTGATGTCGTAATTGTTGGCGCTGGAATAATTGGCGTTTGTTGCGCGCTCAAATTGGCCGAACGCGGGCTTTCTGTAGTTTTAGTTGATAGAGAGGCACCCTGTGAGGGAGCAAGCTTTGGAAATGCTGGTGTGATATCACCTTGGAGTTGTGTGCCTCAATCTGTTCCAGGTTTATGGAAAAAGTTGCCAAGATGGGTTATTGACCCAGAAGGCCCTATTTTTATCCGAAAACGTTATTTAGCCTCTTTTCTTCCTTGGGCGTTAAAATTTCTGCAAGCAGGAAGAGCTGAAAAGGTTGAGCGAATTGGTGATGCGATGATGGTGCTCAGCAATCGTTCTCCATCACATTACCGTGAACTTCTCTCAGGAACTTCTGAATTAGAACTGGTAAAAGATTCATATTATATTTTTGCATATAAAAAGGCTGAGCAGGCTAGCTTCGATCATCTTGGCTGGCAAATGAGAATAAAACGTAAGGTGCCTCTTAGCTTAATAAATGCAGAACAACTGCAGGAACTAGAGCCTTCCATATCCAAAAAATTTGAAGCAGCAATTTTAATACATGAGCAAGCGCGCGCATTGAATCCTTTTGCGATTGGAAAAGCTTTAGTTACAAAGGCAAAGGCTTTGGGTGTTCAATTTATACAGTCTGAAGTAAAGTCAATACAAACAGATGAAAATATTTGGTCAACCAATTGTGAAGAAAATAAATATTTTTCTGATAAATTAGTCCTTGCAGCTGGTGTTTGGTCTGCTGCATTAATAAGACCGTTTGGCTATTTTTTGCCCTTGCAGGCTGAGCGTGGCTATCATCTCTTATGCCATAAACCAAATATAGTTATAAATCATTCCGTCATGGATGTTGAAAATATGTGCGTTGCAAGCCAGATGCAGTGCGGCATTCGCATAGCTGGAACAGCAGAGTTTGCGGGCATTGAGGCTAAGCCAGACCATCGCCGCGCTTTTGTTTTTAAAAAAGCATTAAAGAATTTGTTTCCATCAATTAACGTAGCTCACGCTGAACCATGGATGGGACGGCGCCCCACTTTTCCTGATAGCTTGCCGTGCATTGGGCCCGTTCCAAATCTAAAAGGGCTATTTGCAGCCTTTGGGCATTCTCATTACGGATTGGGTCAGGCCCCAAACACCGGGCAGATTGTTGCTGATTGNATAATGGNCANAAAATCTGNCGTGGATATGNNNCCTTACAGAATAGATAGGTTCAAGTGAAAACAAATTTTGACGTAATTATTGTTGGNGGAGGNTTGATCGGCNTAAGNGTCGCATACGGNCTTGNACGNCGNGGNCATGANTGNCTNCTCNTGGACTCNTCAGATACAGATTTTAAAGCNGCNAGGGGCAACTTCGGCCTCGTTTGGGTTCANGGCAAGGGTGCAGGGTTTCCTGCATATGCAGATTGGACAATGCGTTCATCAGANCTTTGGNCTGAATTACGTGATGAGTTNCAGGAANACNATGANNGCTCTCTTGCNCTAGAGCAAGATGGAGGGATCCANATTTGTTTGAGTGAAAAGGAATTTGNAGATCGNAAAGNTCAACTTGAAATTCTCTATTCACATCANAATGGTAAATTCAAATATGAAATGCTTGATAGAAAAGCNCTNCTNGATATTCANCCNGGNCTTGGNCCAGATGTGGTTGGCGGCTCTTGGTGNCCACACGATGGCCATGTNAACCCGCTTTANCTTTTGAGAAGTCTTCACAATTGTTTTTTNAAACGCAACGGCCAATTGCTTNATGATGCAGAAGTGTTNGANATCAATCATGGAGAGGGTGTTTTCGATGTGTTTAGNAGAAANGGACAATTTCAAGCGCCTTGCTTANTTCTTGCAGCCGGATTGGGCAATCGCAANCTCGCTCCCCTCATTGGACTAAAACAGCCTGTAAGGCCGCAGAAAGGGCAAATTTTAGTTACGCAAAAAATNGATAAGCTTATTGAGNTTCCGATGACACTATTGAGACAAACAGCAGAAGGGAGCATCATGATAGGTGATAGTAAAGAAGAGGTAGGTTTTGATGTAAGTTCATCTATCGACATTATGGCTCAAATTGCAGATCGCGCCAGAAGAACTCTGCCAATTTTAGAAAAACAGCAAGTCCTACGTAGCTGGGCAGCCCTTCGTGTAATGTCGCCCGACGGTTTTCCTATGTATGACCAATCAGAGGTCTGTCCTGGCGGATTTGCCATAACCTGCCATAGTGGTGTGACGCTCGCAGCAGCTCATTGTTTTGACATNGCTGTTGATATTGAGGCGGGAAATTTCAGTGTCGGCCTTCAATCTTTTTCAGAAAGGCGATTTGATGTTTCGGCAAATTAACGGTCATAAAGCAGATATTACAATATTTATTGATGAGAAGCCTACGAACGCATCGATTGGTGAAACAGTAGCGTCTGTTATGCTGCGTGAAAACGTTTATGCAGCTCATTTTGCTCCAAATGGTGAGGCTAGAGGTCCCTATTGTATGATGGGGGTCTGTTTTGATTGTATGGTCACTCTAGAGGATGGACAGAATGAGCAGGCCTGTCAGATCGAAGCGACAGAAGGCCTAAAAATTTATCTCCCAATTTCAGATAGATATAAGGTTGGCGAATGAATTTACATCACCATTATGATTTGGCTGTTATAGGTGCTGGTCCTGCGGGCATGGCGGCTGCAATAGAGGCTTCAAGGAATAATATGAAGGTGCTTGTTCTGGATGACCAGCCGGCAGCAGGCGGTCAGGTCTACAGACAAATTGAACGAAATTATCATNNAAATGAAAAGCTTTTCTTTTTAGGACAAGACTACTGGCTGGGTAAAAAGCTAATTGACGATTTTAAGCACTCATCAGCAGATTTTTTTCCCGAAAGTCGCGTCTGGCAAGTAACACATGACAAGCACGTATTTTTTAGTAGAAAAGGCCGAGCGTACCAAGTCGAGGCAAACTTTATTCTCATATCAACGGGAGCTACGGAACGTCCGATGCCAATTCCGGGTTGGACATTACCAGGTGTAATGAGCGTAGGCGGTGCTCAAACTCTGCTAAAATCAAATAACTCAGGAGCAGACGGGGCTGTGTTTGCGGGCTCGGGGCCATTATTTTATCTAACGATTTGGCAGTATTTAAACGCTGGATTTAAGATAGTTGCAGTTATTGACACCGCGCCAGGACGATTGTCTTGGAGTCATTATCTTTGGGCTCTACCAGCGCTTTTGCAGTTGAACCTTCTTTTAAAGGGTTTGCGGTGGAAATCCCATATCCGCAAAAACACAAAATATTTTTCAGAAGTTAGCACTGTCTCGATTTCAGGTCAGTCTGCCGCCGAGAGTGTGAGCTTTATGGATAAGTATGGAGAAAAGAAAAAATTATACGCATCTCATGTCTTCCTTCATCAAGGGGTTGTCCCAAATGTCAATTTGACGATGGCAACAGGCCTAAAACACTATTGGTGTCCTCGCCAGATATGTTGGCACCCAAAGACAAATATATATGGCGAAAGTAGTTTGGAGGGTATTTTTGTTGCTGGTGATGGGAGCGGCATAGCTGGCGCGAGTGCGGCTATATTGGCAGGTAAAACAGCAGCTAAAAATATTGTTCAATATAGTCGCAGACCCTCGATTTTTATCACCTTGCTTTCAAAGTTAAAAAGATACAAGCATGTAGCAGCAAGGCCATTTTTGGATAATTTATTTCGTCCCCCTAAAGAATGGCGGGTGCCTTTCGAGGATGAAACTATAGTGTGTCGATGTGAGGCACTAAAAAAAGCAGATATTTCATCTGCTATCTCTCTAGGTGTTACAGGACCAAATCAGCTGAAGAGTTTCTGTCGTGCTGGTATGGGTCGATGTCAAGGCAGGATGTGCGGGCTCACCATTCAACAAATGATTGCTGATAACAATAATCTTCCTGAAAAGGACATAGGATATTTTAGATTGCGTCCACCTATTCGCCCTCTCACAGTAGGCGAGTTGGCTTCACTGGCTGATGACAATGTCCTCGCAAAGTAACAAGGTGGTTGTCATTGGCGGGGGCATTCAGGGTTGCGCTACCGCTTTTTTTCTGGCCAAACGTGGACAAAACGTAACAGTGATTGAAAAAGACCGAATTGGACGCCATGCATCTGGAGTAAATGCAGGAGGCGTACGTCGGCTAGGTCGTGATATCCTCGAAATTCCACTTAGCTTGGCGGCAATGGATATCTGGCAAAATCTGTATCAAGAGATTGGTGAATATGCAGAAGACTTCCATCCCTGTTTTTACCTGAAAGTCGCGGTTGATGAGGCTGGCCGTGAACTTGGGTTGATGCGTGCAGCAAACCTCAGAGAGGCAGGGTTTACACATGAGGTCTGGGTAGAAGATGATGTTATTCAAACAAGATTGCCCCACCTTTCAACTCCCACACATGGAGGTCTCATAGTTGAGGGTGATGGATGGGCAACGCCTTGGCGAATTGTGCAGGGTTTTGCCAATGCAGCTAGAAAGAATGGTGCGAAGATCATTGAAGATTGTTATGTTAACTCCTTAACTCAATTTCAGGGTTCATGGCAAATTCAAACACCAAAAGGGCTATTCGAAGCAGAAACTGTAGTTAATTGTGCAGGNGCATGGGCAGCAGATATTGCTCGCTCAGCAGACGATTATATTTTTCCGCTTGAGTCTTTTGCGCCCATGCTTGTTGTGACAGAAAGGCGTCCNAAAATACTGNCTGCTGTTATGGGTGTGCTTTCCCACACTTTATCATTAAAACAACTTGAAAATGGCCAGTTTGTCATTGGAGGTGGGGTTAGGTCAAAATCAAATCATTTAATCAATCAGAGTGATGTGTCATTGCCAAAACTTTCTTCATCAATCAAGTTGGCAGCTAAATTATTTTCTGAAATCGGAAACGCGCAAGTCATTCGTTGTTGGTCAGGTATAGAAGGTTATATGCCAGACGAGCTCCCAATTATTGGGCGCGGCAGGNAGAATGGCCTTTTTCATGGCTTTGGTTTTTCAGCTCATGGCTTTCAATTGGGGCCGGGNGTTGGAGAAGCATTAGCCGACCTTGTTATGGGTCAGCAACCAANAGTTTCACTTGAAGCTTTTCGGCCTGACAGATTTATAAATTAAGAACCTAGTTATTTAGTGCTAACTGACAATCGGTCCCTTAGTCTGAAGTAACTCATTGCCAACGGTAAAAACCATGGGTCGCCAGAATACAGCGGCAGGGTCATCATTGGCAAATTTTTGAATGCACTCTCAGCTGCTTCGCCCAAAATCATAAAAGCTGCCTTCTGCCCAAGCCACCTGGCCCATACGGTTCCAGAACCACAAAATCCGGAGGGATAAATAATCCCCTTATGAACTGCAAGTTTAGGCAACTGATCAAAGGGAAACGCAACGAAACCACGCCAATATGAATCTATTTTTGTGTCCTTAAGTTCTGGAAAAATTTCTGTCAGCCCATCATGAAGTCTCTGCTTTGCAAAACTTTCTTGTTTATGCATACGACGGCCACCCAAAAGTATACGCCGGCCATCAGGAGAGGGACGATAGTAATGTCCAAGTTGCTTTGACTCGCCGAACATATTCAATTTAGGTATGAGTGCACGCACTCGGTTGGTTCCCAGTTTTTCAGTTGCAATCATCTCTGAAATCACGGGTATGAGGCGCCGCCGCAGCCAAGGTTGAGCTTGGTCGGTATATGCATTTGTTGCTGATATAAGATGCTGCGCTGTAATTTTCCCTTGAGTTGTTGTTAAGGTGAATGTCGTTTTGTGATTTTCAATTTTTGTGACGGCTGTTTTTGAATAGATTTTTACTCCTGCATCTATAGCCAATCGCGCCATTTCATGAAGTAACTTTGCTGGGTGGATGCCGCCTATGTCTGGTCTATGGATGCCGGCCTCATATTTTTTTGAGCTGGTATATTCAGCCATCTCTGATTTTGAAATTAAGCGCGGTTCTATATTATAGCGTTCGGCGAACTTATTATGGTCCCGCTCCATAGTTTGAGATGAAAAAGAGCCCATTAGCCCCACAATTCGGCCAACAGGTTGGTAATCACAATTGATTTTGTTTTCTTCGATAAATCGTTCAAGATCAGCACGTGCAGCAACAGATTCATCAATGAATGTTTGTGCTCGTTCTGGACCAAATCTTCTGGCTAATTGCCTTGAAGATAATCTAATATTTCCGCTAGTAATGCCTCCATTGCGAGTTGAGGCGCCCTCTCCAATTAAATTTTTCTCTAAAATTACGACTTCACGCCCTGCACGAGCTAAGGTCAATGCTGCAGACAAGCCAGTAAAACCACAGCCAATTATTGCAACATCCGTTGCCGAGGCCCAACTCGCTCTTGGTGCAGGTCTAGGGGGTGCTTCATACCACCAATAACAGCTCATTTTTTTATCTTCAGTCATTGAGATATACACACCTCTGACATAACAAATTTAACCTCTAACTATTTCAGCAGTTCGCTAATATATTCAAAAAAAGAAGTTGGCCACTCTTGAGATTCTGGTCAATAATCAGTTGCTGGTCAAACGAAAAGGGTTTGAATTTTAGCTCTCTTACACTGGATTGTTCGGATTGACGATTTAAGGAGTGGTTGATAATTTCAAGAAAAAGAATGATGAATATCTCAATAAACTTTTCATTGAATTTGGAATGAGACATTGTCTTTAATAATAGAAGAAAAATTTAAAAACGCGAATATCCGACTTACCCCTCAACGTGCTGTGATTGTTGAAACCTTGGCAGAATCGACAGACCACCCTGACGCTGATGCCATTTATCGCAGAGCATTAAAAAAAGATAATTCAGTCTCAGTAGCTACAACTTATAGAACACTTAGCTTGTTAGAAGAGGCTGGCATTCTGCGTAAGCTTAACATGCAAGATGGTAAAGCACGCTTTGAAATTGAACGTGAAGACCACAACCATCTTGTTGACAAAGAAAATGGACGTATCCATGAATTCAAGAATGCTGAGCTAAATAATCTCATTGCAAAAATAGCTGGTGAAATGGGGTATGATATTGTGAATGCCCGCGTCGAAGTCGTTGGCAAAAAGCGTGGCGATACAGAATGTGGCTGTATCCAGATTAATGTCTATTAGGTGAAGTAATCCCCNANCTACTTCTAGCTTTGCNCTCNCCTTAAAATTGGGAAANAGTTTGATTANTTNTCGTTNATTTTCTTNAAAACTTTCCGCNATTNAAAAAGAGGATNAAATTAGTCCTATTTTTNTTGACATTGATAATAGTTCTCATTACTAACTTNAATTATGATAATGATTCTCAANAAAAGGTCNCTTAGGAGAGATCTNATGAANTATGTAAAGTTAGCAGCAATCGCATTAACGGGGGCGNTNTGGNCAGGTNTAGCATCGGCAGAAAGCTTNGGAATTTACACGCACCGCCAGCCCTTCTTGCTGGAACCCATTCTAGAAGNCTACACCAAAAAAACAGGGGTGACATTCNAAACNGTCTATGCCCCAAAAGGTTTGGCTGCCCGCCTTAAGGCTGAAGGAGACCGCACCAAAGCAGATATTGTTCTAACAGTTGATATAAGTCGGATTAAAGAGTTAGCAGATACAGAATTGTTGGCCTCTTTAGGCTCCGATGCGTTAAACCAAAATGTGCCTGCACATCTGCGTGATAGCAATGATAAATGGACAGCATTGTCTTTAAGGGCACGAATNATCGCTGTTTCTAAAGACCGTGTTGGGANAGAAGCTATTACTACAATCGAAGATCTGGCATCACCAAAATGGGAGGGCAAGGTTTGTTCCCGGAAAGGCAGTCACGTTTATAACCGTGCCTTACTAGCGTCCATTATTGCCCATCATGGCGAAGAGGCAGCAAAAAAATGGACATTAGGTCTTGTCAATAACTTGGCTCGTAGGCCGCAAGGTAACGACAGAGCTCAGGCAAAGGCTATTTATTCAGGTGAGTGTGATGTAGCCCTTATGAACACCTATTATTTCGGTAAGATGAAATTTAACAATGATAAGCCAGAACAGAAAAAGTGGGCCGACGCCGTTGAATTAGCGTTTTTTAATCAGAATGACAGAGGCCAGCATGTGAATATTTCAGCAGCGGGTATTATCAAAGGGTCAAAGAAAAAAAACCAGGCACGGGCCTTTCTTGAATGGCTAACCTCAGAAGAGGCTCAGCAGATTTATACGGAAGTGAATTTTGAATACCCGGTTAATCCAAGAGCNAAATTAAGCAATGAGGTNGCTTCNTGGGGTAAATTCAAAATGGATAGTCTATCTATGAATGTGATCGCTGATAATTCTCCAATAGCGCAAAGAATTATTAATGAAACTGGATGGTGATTAAGGTTTGCTCCGAGATTGCTTCTTAAGTTTTGGGATATCCTTCATAAGGCTAGGAAGAAGAGACATGTTTGGAGACTGTGAAATTCCTNAAACGCGTTCATCAGAAGAGTTTACAGACGAAGTAATAAGACATTATTATAGTTACTTGGTGAAGGTGCAGAACAAATCAGCACAGCGAGCGTTTATGGTTACTTGTGAAGTCTATGGGCATTTCTACCCAAAAAACACCGGACTGGCGCGTTCCTAAGGAAGTGGCGACCATCATTAAACCCAGGCTTGCGAGTTTAGAGAGAAGCACATTGGTGACGTGAGGCGTGGGTTATTTGATGGGGAGTTAGGCTATGGGCTGTTATTCGTTATAAGTACCAATAATGTTTTTGGAGTGATAATGCATCGCCGGTTTTTGCGATGGAGGATAAATTGAAACCATTTATCAAAAAACTGTTAAAACGTGATTGCATTACAGTGTCCTATGAAGCAACGATAAAAGAAGTTGCAGCTGTATTAGCTAAAAAATCAATTGGGGCTGTGCCTGTAACGAATGAGAATGAGGACGTTATAGGGATTGTGTCGGAGCGTGACATCGTCAGAAATCTCAATAATCCTGACGTTGATATAACCAATGAAAAGGTTGCTGCGATAATGACCAAATCCGTAATCTCAGTTGCAAAAACTGTCAGCTCTTCAGATTTGATGGAAATAATGACAGAAAATAAAATCAGGCACGTTGTTATAATCGAGGATAAAGCATTACTCGGAATTGTCTCGATTGGAGATGTTGTAAAAAGGCTTATGGAGAAGCTTGAAGGCGAAGCAGAGCAGCTGAGGTCTTTCATAAATTCTTAACTTTTATTAAAAAACCTCTGTTACTTGGTCAGAGATTGATCATAAGTTTAGTTTTTTGCACATTAGATTTTAGGTATGGTGATTGGCTAGGTTTTGAGGCGATGTGAGTTGAAAGTTTTTTTTGCGGGCCTTAGCAGGCAACTTTGTGGATTGTGGCTTCACACAAGAAGATATTTAAGTTGATTTGATAACCTCGCAGATTTCAAGGTGCAAAGGTTAGGCTAACTGGAATCTGTTATGATTAGATTTGCTCTCATATTATTGATGTCACTTGCTTTGAGTTCACAGGCTGTTGCTTTGGTTACATGGGATCATTCAGGTGAAGACTCCGTTCAAAAAGCTACGCTCGCATGNGAAAAAGGTGACTATGGTACTGCACTGCAGATATTTATACCTGTGGCAAAAAAGGAGACTCAATTGCTCAATTTCACTTGGCAAAGATGTATCGTGAAGGAAAAGGTGTTTCCAAAGATTACAAAGCTGCTGTAAAAAGGTTTAACCTCTCGGCAGCACAAGGCAATGCTGTAGCCCAGTATCATTTAGGGGTCGCATATAGTTTTGGTCTTGGAGTTGTTCCAGACTACGAAATCGCATTGAAATGGTATCTAAAGTCTGCTGAACATGGTAATGCTTTTGCTCAGCATCATCTATCTTTGCTTTATTATTTTGGAAATGGAGTGCCGGAAGATAAAAAGTACGCTTACATGTGGGCTTACCTAGCTTCCCTAAGTGGATTTGAGATGGCTGAGCAACTTCGTCAGGTTCTGACAGAACAAATGACTGCCTCCCAAATTGATGAAGCACTTTTATTAACAAAGGAATGTAAAGATAGAAACTTTAATGGTTGTTGAGAATTAGACCTCCCAAACCATTGCTCAACCAATATATAAAGCTCATAAACCACACCTATAAGCTAAAGGGTATGGATGGAGATTGTGTTTATAAATTCACCTCGTTATTCAGTGTTATTAGGTTCCCATTTTTCGCCAGCTTTGATGGCAATTGGTAGTCTGTTTTCTGGTGGGCTGAGCGGACAGATATAGCTGTTGTTATGAGCACACGAGGGGAAGTAGGAAAAATTGAAATCAAGCCTGAGCCTGTCTGATTTGAAACCTAACCAAGCAGATTTTGCGGTATCAATTAAATAGCGGCCGCCTCCATAGCTTAAGTCCCCATTTGTATCATCACGAAATGGTAAAAATAATCCACCACCATAGTGAGCCAATTGATAAATCGTGAGCTCCACACCAAGCGATGGTGCCAAACCTGATGTAATCGCTACTGCATTAAGGTGTATTAAACCATCCTTGCCACCGTTCACCGTTTGAGAATTAATGGCAGATAGAGGCCTTAATGAAACCTCAAAGGAGAAGGCGGGGTCATAGTCAAAAAATGTAATTGATTTGCCCCTCTGCAGCGGACTTTGTTTATGAGTTTGATAAAGTCGTTTCCGTTCTGCAATAAAGCTTGGCCAAACATCCTTGAGTGACTCACTTGAGCTAACGCGTTGATATAAGGCAGCCATTTCAAACCGCCAATCTATTAAAGATAAAATACTATCACAGGACATATTATTATTTTTAAGCAAATACGTTTCCTAATCAATAATTGTTGAAACACATACATTATCGTATTTATAAATGCCCTTCTAATTTTTACTCACCTGTGCACCCCCAGTGGTCCTGCACGATGTGGGTTACACAATGTGTTAACACATAAACTGGCAGTATAGCTGTAATTCAATTGGTTATTTCAAATGAAACATCTTAGATGGTGCCCAGGAGAAGACTCGAACTTCCACGACCATAATGGCCACTGGCACCTGAAGCCAGCGCGTCTACCAATTCCGCCACCTGGGCACAGAGGCAATCTGCGCAGTTTAACCGATCGTGCTCTGATTGCGCTCACAATAATCAAACGCTTCAACGTGTCAATCTTTTCCTAATGGAAAATATTCCATTTAGTCTGTTATTTCGTGGGCTTTCCTGTAACCTTTGAACCTGCTATTTAAATGGCTATTAAGCGACGCTAAGGAGAAACTGTTTAGTAATGAGTTATCTGTCTGGAAGAACTGTAAGTTTGATTGGTGGCACAGGTTTTGTTGGTCGTGCGCTGACTGAAAAATTGCTCAATGCTGGCGCTCGTGTGATAATATTGGCCCGAAATGCTGAGCGCGCAAAGCGGCTGAAGACTGGTGGAGCAATTGGTCAGTTGACTGCTATCGCAGGCAATGCACAGGTTGATGCAGATTTGCTGTCTGTGATTTCACCNGCGGAANTTGTAATCAATCTTGTTGGTATTTTGGCCCCCTCTGGTCAGCAGACTTTTCCTGCGCTTCAGGCAGAATTGCCTGCGCGGATTGGTCGGATGGCAAAAGAAACCGGATGTCATCAGGTCGTGCATGTGTCCGCGCTTGGGGCNAAGTTGAAATCGCAATCCACATATGCGCGCACAAAAGCTGAAGGTGAGCGGGGCCTGCTGCGCCAGTTTCCGGATGCGGTAATTATGCAGCCATCGATCATTTTTGGGCCAGGTGATAATTTCTTTAACCGGTTTGGGCAAATGGCCATGTTCTCTCCTGTCTTGCCACTTATTGGAGGCGGGAAAAGTTTGATGCAACCTGTCTATGTAGGTGATGTTGCTTATGCGGTGCTGGCCGCCCTGGTCATGGAGGAGACTAAAGGTAAGATTTATCAGCTTGGTGGCCCGCAGACCTATAGTTTTGCTGATTTAATGCGTTTCACACTGACATGTGTTGGCCGCCGCCGATTGCTTGTGCCAGTCCCCTTTTCGGTTGCACGCTTGCCAGCCGCACTTTGTAGCTTGCTGCCAAACCCGCCATTAACGCTCGACCAATTGAAATTACTCAAAGTAGATAATGTCTGCCAGAAATCGGCACTAGGCCTTACCGAATTGGGTATCACGCCAACAGCNATAGAGAGTGTTGTGCCAGATTATCTGATGCAATTTCGTCCCGGGGGTCGATTTGCTCCCGGCGGTTTTTCTTAACAGCTTAGCTGATGATACCCGCCATAATCAAGCTAAGAAGTAATGTGCCCAACACTAGCCTGTAGAGAACAAAAATTGTAAAGTTGGCCGCGGTCAGCCAGCCCATCATCCAGCGGATAGCCCCAAGAGCACAGATAAAGGACAAGCTGGTAATTGCTGCTAGGGCTGGCATATCAGGCTGTGCTTCTGCTGTGAACATATTAATTGTTTTCAGAACTACCGCCCCCCCAATCACCGGCACAGACAGCAGCAGTGAAAACCGGGCAGCAGAAAGCCTGTCGAGGCCAAGTTGCCGGGCCATGGTCATTGTCACACCGCTTCGCGAAGCCCCTGGAATAAGCGCGGCTACCTGGGCAACTCCGATAAATATAGCTTGCTTAGCAGTCAGATTTGACCAGTCATATTCTGCACCATTTATATAAAGTGTGTGCCTGACAGGTTGTCGATCTGCCCAATATAGCCACCAAGCAAAGAAGATGTTGGCCAGAGCCACGGTCATGGCTAGTCGCAAAACTGACGGGGACAAAACTTCAATAATCAACCCGGCCAAAATAACAGGCAGGCTAGAAAGAATTAGCAGGCCAATCAGACGCAGGCTAGCTTTATCTGTTTTGGTCACAGGCAGAATAGAGCTGATCATCTTAGTAATATCGCGGTGCAGATACAGCACGACAGCAGCCAATGTACCAAAATGGGCCGCTACATCCGCTGTTTGGCCCTGATCAGCAAGGCCCGTTAATGCTGGTATAAGAATTAAATGCCCTGAAGATGATATTGGCAGAAATTCTGTTATGCCTTGAATAAGAGAGATGAGAAAAATACTTAGGGCTGTCATAGCTGGCCTGATTCCAAAAAAGCAATATAAAAGGAGCCCATCCTGCCAGTAATGGCGCTGTCTGTCACCCTGTCGTTTTGTCTTTTGCTCTCAAAACACCTTAAGGGTCACGATTGAAATAGTTCCGAGTCGGAACTAAAATAATAGTAAACCTATGGATAAGCCAGACATGAGAGTATAATACTTGCTATTTAAGAAAAAATAGGTAATAATAGTTGACCCAGTTCAGCTGAAAGAGTAGTGCAGAAAACTATTCAAGATGGAGAAGGCCATGCCAGGCAAAATGCTACAATTTGTAAATCAGGCGAAAGCGATGCCAAAAAAGCGGGCGGCACAAGACCGTATTGGTGACTTTGACGAAATTTACGCCGACTTTGACTTTGCCAGTGCAGAAGAACAAGCCGGCCGATGTTCGCAATGTGGCGTGCCCTTCTGTCAGGTAAATTGCCCGTTGCATAACAACATTCCAGACTGGCTGATGTTGACAGCAGAAAACCGGATGCAGGAAGCATATGAGCTGTCTTCAGCTACCAACACTTTCCCTGAGATTTGTGGCCGGATTTGTCCTCAAGACCGTTTATGTGAAGGCAATTGTGTAATTGAAAAGGGATTCGAATCTGTCACTATCGGGGCAGTTGAAAAACATATAACTGAGACTGCCTTTGAAGAGGGTTGGGTGAAGCCCATCCACGTGACTACGGAAAATGGACTGTCTGCAGGTATAATTGGGGCAGGGCCAGCTGGTTTGGCTGCGGCTGATGTGTTGCGCCGCAAAGGTTATAAGGTGACGGTATATGATCGCTATGATCGAGTAGGTGGTCTTCTTATTTATGGTATTCCGGGTTTCAAACTTGAAAAGGATGTGGTGCTGCGCCGGGCTGAATTGTTGACCAATGGTGGCATCGACTTCGTTTTGAATTGTGAGATTGGTCGCGATGTCAGTTTTCCTGAATTGCGTGAGAAACATGATGCAGTTCTTATTGCAACAGGTGTTTACAAAGCCCGTGATTTCCAGGCGCCAGGCATTGGACTCAATGGTGTAGTACCTGCGCTTGATTTTCTGACTGCTAGCAACCGCAAATCTCTTGGCGATGACGTCGCTGAATTTGATAGTGGTGTGCTAAATGCAGGAAACAAAAATGTTGTTGTAATTGGTGGTGGTGACACGGCAATGGACTGTGTACGAACAGCCATTCGCCAGAATGCAAAATCTGTCACCTGTCTTTATCGCCGGGATAAAGTCAACATGCCTGGTAGTCAGCGCGAAGTGCAGAATGCGGAGGAAGAAGGTGTCAATTTCCAGTGGCTGTCAGCCCCTCATGCCTTGTTAGGTGATGACTCTGTCCAGGCTGTTCGGGCACGCAGAATTCATCTTGGCCAGCCTGATGAAACAGGCCGTCAGGTTCCACAGATCATTGAAAATTCTGATTTCGACGTTGCTGCTGATCTAGTGATTAAGGCTCTTGGCTTTGACCCAGAAGACTTGCCTGTAATGTTTGACCATCCCGAACTGGGCGTGAGTAAATGGGGAACTATCCAAATTGACTGGAAAACAATGATGACATCTTCCCCAGGGGTATTTGCTGCTGGTGATATCGTGCGCGGTGCTTCGCTTGTGGTGTGGGGCATTCGTGATGGCCGCGATGCTGCTGAACAAATGGATAAATATATTCAAGCAGAGCAGCGCGGTGAGTCTCTCGCAGCCGGTTGAAGCTTGCATTAAGATCAAAGATCAGGATTTAGATAATGACTAATTCAAAAAAAGATACTTTTTTACCAGAGACTGAAAACTGGCTTCTAACACGCAAGGCAAATGAACAAAAGTTGCAGGAAGCGGGTGTCTGGAATGCGTCTCAGGAACATGATGCTTGTGGTGTTGGATTTGTCGCCTCGGTAGATGGCTCACCCCGTCGGTCAGTGGTGAATGCGGCTATTGAAGCTCTGCAGTCAATTTGGCATCGTGGGGCGGTTGACGCAGATGGCATGACTGGCGATGGTGCCGGGATCCATCTGGCGATACCACGTGAATTCTTTATTAAACATATTGCCCGCACCGGCCACGAGGATGATGGCGGAAAATTGGCTGTTGGTATGGTGTTTCTGCCTCGCAATGATTTGGGAGCACAGGAAACCTGCCGCTGTATTGTTGAGCGGGAAATCCTGAATATGGGCCACTTCATCTATGGCTGGCGTCAGGTCCCTGTAGACATTACAGCTCTTGGTGAAAAGGCGATGGCAACCCGTCCCGAGATCGAGCAGATAATGTTTTCTATGCCTCAGGATATCTCGGAACAAGAAGCAGAATGTCAGTTATATCTTATAAGGCGGCGGATTGAAAAAGCTGTTTTGGCAGAGCTGGTTACTGATTTTTACATCTGCTCTCTGTCAACACGGTCGCTCATATATAAGGGTATGTTTTTGGCAGAACAAGTAACAGCCTTTTATCCTGATTTGCTTGATGAACTGTTTATTTCAAATTTTGCGGTTTACCACCAACGTTATTCTACCAATACATTCCCAACATGGCGTCTTGCGCAGCCGTTCCGTGTACTAGCACATAATGGCGAGATTAACACTGTCAGGGGGAATATGAATTGGATGTCCTGTCATGAGGACCGGATGAGCACAGATGTGTTTGCCGGCGCTGTTGAGGATATTAAACCAGTGATTGCAAAAGGCAGTTCTGATTCAGCTGCTTTAGATTCTGTATTCGAATTGCTACTTCAGGCAGGACGGGACCTGCCTATGGTAAAAACAATGATGATTCCGCAAGCCGTTGACGTCAACGGAGATGATGAGCTTGCGAAGTTGTATGCCTATTGTAACTCGGTTATGGAACCTTGGGACGGACCTGCTGCGATAGCAGCAGTCTCAGGTGATTGGGTGATTGGTGGTATGGACAGAAATGGTCTACGTCCAATGCGGTACACTCTGACAGATGACGGCTTAATAGTAGCAGGTTCTGAAACAGGGATGGTGCATATTGATGAGGCTCGGATTATAGAGCGTGGTCGATTGGGGCCAGGAGAGATNATCGGGGTCAATCTGGCTAATGGCCGTGTTGTATATGATGATGAGCTAAAGAAAGAACTGGCTGGGCGCCAGGATTGGGCTAAATGGACCAGCAAAGCTAAACAAATGGACAGCCTGTTAGCGAATACCAAGCTGGCAGTTGAAGATCGCCCTGACGATGAGTTGCGCCGCCGGCGCCAACTTATGTCAGGCTGGTCAATGGAAGATATGGAGCTGATTTTGGCCCCAATGGCCAGCACAGGAAAAGAAGCTGTTGGCTCAATGGGCGATGATGCGCCTTTGGCCGTTTTGTCTGGCCGTTATCGCGGATTACATCATTTCTTCCGCCAAAATTTTTCACAAGTTACTAACCCGCCGATTGACAGCCTTCGTGAGCGTCATGTGATGACCTTGCGGACCCGCCTGGGCAATTTGGGTAATATTTTGGATGAAAGCCCAGAACAATGTGATCATCTTGTGCTGCAGTCCCCGGTTGTCAGCAATTCTGAATGGTATGCGCTGAAACATTATCTAGGTGATAAAGCTGTGGAAGTTGACTGTAGCTTCCCAGCTTCATCAGGACCAGATGGTATGCGTAATTCGCTCGACCGAATACGGGCTGAAGCTGAACAGGCTGTTCGTGGAGGGTGCGAGCANGTCATGTTNACAGACAGAGCGGCNTCAAAAGATCNTGTGCCNCTACCAATGATNCTGGCAACGGGTGCAGTCCATTCACATCTGGTGAGGCATCAACTNCGCACATTTGCATCGGTAAATGTAGCGTCTGGTGAATGCCTTGATGTACACCATTTTGCTGTTTTGATAGGTGTTGGGGCGACAACAATTAATGCTTATGCAGCGGAGTGGACAATTGCAGAGCGTCTTGAAAAAGGCTTGTTAAAGGGACTTAATCATGATCAGGCCGTGGTAAATTATCGTAAGGCCATTGAAGATGGGTTGCTGAAAATAATGTCGAAGATGGGCATTTCAGTCATTGCGTCTTATCGTGGTGGTTACAATTTCGAGGCTTTGGGTTTATCTCGTGCCTTAGTTGCTGAATTTTTTCCGCCTATGTCGTCAAGGATTTCTGGTCTTGGCTTGAATGGTATTCAGTCTCGTTTAATGGGTCTTCACAAAACAGCGTATTTAGATAATCTATCNTATCTGCCTGTCGGCGGATTATTCCGNTATCGCAAAACAGGAGAGCGTCATGCGTTTGATGGTCAGGTTATNCATGCGATGCAGCATGCTTGTGATAGCGGATCTCATGCCAGCTGGAAAAAATATGTTGAACTGGTTGGTCGTCAGGGGCCTGTAAATCTGCGTGACCTGTTGGATTTTGAGCATAAAAATACTAAGGTGGATGTTGATTCTGTCGAAAGCGTCACCAATATACGNAAACGATTGGTATCGCCGGGTATTTCGCTCGGGGCTTTGAGCCCTGAGGCGCACGAAACGCTTTCAATCGCTATGAATCGGATTGGCGCAAAGTCAGATTCTGGCGAAGGTGGTGAGGATCCGGCAAGGTTTAATCTTCGTGAAAATGGCGACAACCCCTCCAGTGCGATTAAGCAAGTGGCATCTGGCCGCTTTGGCGTAACAGCTGAATATTTGAATCATTGTGATGAGCTGGAAATCAAGGTTGCACAAGGTGCGAAGCCTGGTGAAGGCGGACAGTTACCAGGAATTAAGGTTAATAGCCTGATTGCTAAATTGCGCCATTCAACGCCAGGTGTAACACTCATCTCGCCACCGCCTCACCATGATATTTACTCGATCGAGGATCTAGCCCAGTTGATTTATGATCTTAAGCAGATCAACCCTGAGGCCCGTGTGTGCGTTAAGCTTGTGGCATCAACAGGTATTGGTACGATCGCTGCCGGTGTTGCAAAAGCAAAGGCTGATACTATTTTGATATCAGGTCACGGCGGCGGTACAGGTGCTAGCCCCCAATCTTCAATAAAACATGCTGGTATGCCATGGGAAATGGGCCTTTCAGAAGTGCACCAAGTGCTGACTATGAACAGTTTACGGGACAAGGTTGTTCTGCGGACAGATGGGGGCCTAAAAACGGGCCGTGATGTTGTAATAGCAGCTATGTTGGGTGCGGATGAATTTGGGATTGGCACATCCTCACTCGTGGCGATGGGCTGTATTATGGTGCGTCAGTGCCATTCGAATACCTGTCCTGTCGGGGTGTGCACCCAACGTGATGATTTGCGCGCGAAATTTGAAGGTACCCCGGAAAAAGTTGTGCAGTTGTTCACACATATTGCTGAGGAAGTGCGGGAAATTTTGGCCACACTTGGGTTTTCTAGCCTGAGCGAGGTAACAGGCAGAACGGATCTGCTGAAACAGGTCTCACGCGGAGATGCAGCCCTTGATGATCTTGATTTAAATCCGATTCTTATTCAGGCAGATGGTAATGGCGTTGCTGGCTACACTGGTGGNGAGGGTCGTGTTGATGTTGCTGATACGCTTGATGCGCTAATGGTCAGGGATGCACATAACGCGCTTGAAAATGGCGGCAAGATGCAGTTGTCTTACAATATTGAGAACACTGCCCGCGCAATTGGAACAAGGTTATCGTCTCATATTGTGCGGCGATTTGGTATGAAAGGTCTGCGTGAAGGTCAGATTACAGCCAGTTTGCGCGGGTCTGCAGGTCAGTCTTTAGGGGCATTTGCTGTCCAGGGCCTTCGTCTTGACGTTGTCGGCGATGCAAATGATTATGTTGGGAAAGGCCTTTCTGGCGGCANGATCACGGTGCGTCCCGGCCCCTCGGCTCGGTTTGCTGCTGATAAAAACACCATCATTGGGAACACAGTGCTTTATGGGGCGACATCTGGAATTCTTCTGGCAAATGGCCAGGCAGGCGAACGCCTATGTGTCCGCAATTCTGGCGCAACAGCTGTGGTTGAAGGTTGCGGGTCCAATGGCTGCGAATATATGACAGGTGGTACGGTTGTCATTCTTGGGCCGACAGGCGAGAATTTCGGTGCGGGCATGACTGGTGGTATGGCCTTCATCTATGATCCTGAAAACGTATTTCTGGCAAATGTGAACCCGGAAACATTAGAGATAAGAAGGGTGAACGAAGGCCATTGGCAAAAGCAGCTTCGCGATTTTGTAACGCGGCATGCCCGTGAGACTGACTCTGCGATTGCAAAGNGGCTTTTGAATAANTGGACCAGTGAAGTGAACAATTTCTGGCATATTGTGCCAACTGAAATTCTGTCTGTTTTATCTCATCCAATTGCAGAAGCCGAATTGTCAAGCCAGACCGCATAGGCTATACCCTTTGATCTAATGATTGGGGGTCATCACTGGTGGATATCAGACTTCAGGCAAATGCAGACAACCAAGATGTTGCTGGTTTGATGAAAGCCGCATTCGGTGCTGAACGCAATAATCGGGCAGTCTGGTATTTGCGCCCAGCCGAGCCCGTTAGTAGTTTGTGCTTGGTTGCGTCACAAAATAANAAAATCTGCGGCAGTCTTCGCTTTTGGGANGTGATAGTTTGCGGCNGNTGTCAGCTTCTGCTGGGTCCGTTAGCTGTGCAGCCTGACCTTCATGGTAAAGGTTTTGGGCGCGCATTNGTGATTGATGGGCTTAGGCGTGCGCAGCAACATAAAAAGTGGGATTTTGTGTTAGTATCAGGAGACCCTGATTATTACCCAAGATTTGGCTTTGTCCACGCAGAAGATGGTCAGTTTATCTGGCCAGGCGCTCTGTTGCCTAATGTTCTGCAGATACGTGCTTTACATGAAGTCGGTCTGGATAACTTGCCTGTGGGTCCAATGGCTGTTTTGCCTCCTGCTGCAAGAAAAACTGGACACTAACAATGGCTGTTCTGCATCATTATCCTCTATCCCCGTCCAGCCGATTTATCAGGCTGCAGTGCAGCGAATATAGATTTGACATCACCTTACGGACACAAGTCCCTTGGCTTCGTGATGATGCGTTCCTAGCCCTCAACCCTGCTGGTGAAGTGCCGGTTCTTGAGGACGAAAGTCTGGGGGTTGTTTGTGGAGCGCGAGTGATAAGTGAATGGCTGGAAGANATCGTTGAACTGAATAAGCTGATGCCTGAANATGCTGGTCAACGTGCTGAGGTCAGACGGCTGATAGATTGGTTTGAAACAAAATTTATGTTGGAGGTATCCCGTCCTCTGATCAAGGAGCGGATCATCAAAAGATTTGTTTCTGGTCAACCTGCGTCATCAACCATCATGCGGGCAGCGCTAACCAATGCGCAAATCCATATGAATTATATTGAGTGGCTTTCGGCACAGAATCCATGGCTGGCCGGGCCTGACATGACTCTGGCTGATTTGGTTGCAGCTGCGCATTTATCTGTTCTTGACTATTTTGGTGATATTGANTGGNATAGGTGTGAGGAAGCTAAAATGTGGTACATGAAACTCAAAAGTCGGCCCAGTTTCNGGCCCTTGCTNTCCGATATAGTAGTTGGCATGCCGCCGTCAGCTCATTATANCGAACTGGATTTCTAAACTTTAGCACTTTCNTATCTCTGCTTCGGCCGCGTAAAGCCTNTATGTGGCNGCACAAATTTGCTGNANGTGGNGGTCTTCAGAAAACCGNTGGNCAGCCTGTTTATCCAAAATTACATCAACCTGTTCACCANACCATTTTTCAGCAATTTTAATTGCTGTTTGCCAGGGCACTTCTTGATCGGCCATGCCCTGAAACAGGGTCAAGGGAATATCCAGATTAATTGGTCTGTTCATCACTAGATTACTCCGCCCGTCAAGGACCAGATGATAGGGATAGACCACATCCTCGGAAGCATATGGGTTTGGAAGGGCTATTTGCCCATTCACCTCCATCTGTTGTTTTTGCTCGCTAGTTAGGCCTTCCCAAATCAATGTCTCGGTAAAATCAGGTGCGGCGGCAATACCAACTAGCCCGGCAATTCGGTCGCGACGTTCCTGTGCTGTTCGGATCCAAAATTACATCAACCTGTTCACCACACCATTTTTCAGCAATTTTAATTGCTGTTTGCCAGGGCACTTCTTGATCGGCCATGCCCTGA
>PADU01000049.1 GCA_002700485.1 SAR116 cluster bacterium
GAGATGTACCCCTGTCTGTTTCATAATTGGGTTCAGCCCCACCTGTGCCATCAAATGCAAAAGATCAATAAATAAAGCCGTTTCACTGATCTTATTTTTTTCAATTTTATGAAATTCAGCATATCGGATCATGACGATTTTTTGATGCGGTGGAATACCAATAAAGGGCTGATCAAACAAGCCCATGAAATGGCCCATTGAAGCCACCCAGACAGATTTGAAGTCATCAATCTGATTACGTCCAGCAAAGAAAATATCTTGTCGGCGCTGGACAGCTGAGAAGGCCCTCCGAAAGGGCCGGTAAAACACATCGATTACAGAATCGGAACCAGTCTGTTCGTGAAACGGGTGCATGCCTCGCCAAAGGTAGTTGTCTGCCATGTATTCAGCAAAACCGGCGGGTAAGCCGTCTTCAGTGGCGCTGTCTATTGATTGTTGCCAGTTCAAGACAAAAGCTTTAGCCTCCTGGAGTTCATCATTTTCACAAACAGTCATGTGGTCATCCATTCTATTTTTTTAATTTAGACGGCTGGCGTAAAATTAAACTTGTCAAAAGATTGTTTCTTCTCCTACCATTTTTGCATAGGTATGCAAAATCTGTTTTGCAAAGTGGGGAGCCAACCAACAATGGCGTCAATAGAGCTTAAAAATATCCATAAGCAATGGGGCAAGTTCATTGCTGTTGACGATTTTAATCTGACAATTGCAGATAACGAATTTTTAGTTCTGCTTGGCCCATCTGGCTGCGGGAAAACCACAACCATGCGAATAATTGCGGGGCTTGAGGACGCTAGCTCTGGAGATATTTTCATAGATGGAAAACGGGTCAATAGTCTGGAGCCCAAGGATCGCGATGTCGCGATGGTTTTCCAGTCCTATGGCCTGTATCCAAATATGAATGTTTACGAAAATATTCGCTTCCCGCTGAAAGTCAGGAAAATTAACCAAAGCAGCCATGACGATCGGGTAAGGCGAGCCTCAGCGATGGTTGAACTGGATGAGTTTCTGCATCGCAAACCAGCTGAATTGTCTGGAGGTCAGCGTCAGCGCGTCGCGCTGGCACGAGCAATTGTGCGTGAACCAAACGTCTTTTTGATGGACGAACCGCTGTCCAACCTAGATGCAAAGTTACGCGTATCAACACGAGCGCAAATTAAGCATCTGCAGCATGAACTTAAAGTCACAACGATATATGTNACCCATGATCAGATCGAAGCCANGACCCTTGCAGATCGGGTTGTNGTGATGGACAAGGGNCTTATCCAGCAGATCGGCACACCAANAGAAATTTATGACAAGCCAGCNAATTTATTTGTTGCTGGCTTCATCGGGAATCCNGCGATGAATCTAATTAAGGGNCATATCAAGACAGGTTGTTTTGTCGCTGAAAATNTATCCATTAAGGGCNTNAAGCTAAAGGAANGGCCTGCCACACTGGGTTTCAGGGCAGAAGACGCCACACTTNTAGACAAGNCCGCCAAAGCGCAAATTAAAGCGCCAACCTACGCCATGGAATTACTTGGTGATGCCACGATGGTTACAGTTAAAACAGGCAATACTCTTGTTGCGGTGAAGGCGCATAAGGAATTCCGCACAGAAATTGGCCGCGAAGTCAGCATTTCTGTTCCGGAAGCAAGCTGTCATCTGTTTGACAGCCAGACAGGTGAGAGATTGGAGGCATAATACCTTTATTCTGTTCACAACAAATCCGACTAGTCGGCAAAACTGCACAGACAGATAAAATCTGTCTGCATTCTAAATAAGGGAGAGTCANATGTACTTAANGAAAATTGCTTTTGCATCTGCTGTTGCCATAATGGCCAGCNCAGCTGCACAAGCGTGTAATNTCTCAGCACGAGTCAGTGTTGTCGGAAATGAATTTCCNGCNATCCAATCNGTTGGTAAGGGNGCGCAAGCTTGCAAAGGNGCAGAGGTGTCAACAAACCTGACAGCTGACCATCAAAAAATTAACGTCGCTGGNATGAGCGGCAATCCTGCTGAATATACNTCAGCAATTATTGCTAATTCATCCATCGTTGCACTGATGAATAATGATGTGATTCGGCCGCTGGATGCTCTGGTTGCTAAGCATGGCAAAAGCCTGAAGAAGAATCAGCTGATTACTATTGACGGTAAAGTCATGGCCGTTGCCTTTATGGCAAATGCCCAACATTTGGTATATCGTGAAGATGTATTGAAGAAAATTGGTGTGCAGCCTCCAAAGACTTATGAGGACATGCTTGCCGCTGCCAAAAAGATTCGTAGCGCAGGAATTATGCAGAACCCAGTTGGTGGGGCTTATAAAGCCGGCTGGAACCTCGCACAGGAATTCAACAATATGTTCCTTGGATATGGCGGGAGCCATTTCAAATCAGGGTCTGCTCAGCCGAGTGTAAATTCAGATGCTGGTGTCAAAGCCCTTGAAATGATGAAGGCTTTATCANCTTACATGAATCCTGACTTTCTCACCCATGACAGTAACGCAACCAACGCTGAATTCCGCGCTGGTAATGTTGCCATAATGAATATGTGGGGCAGCCGGGCAGCAACATTGGTTGATGTTGACGGTGTCAGTGCTGAAGTGAAAAATGGCATGAACATCGCCGGTCCAATGACCGTTGGCGGCGGCAATACTCCAGCTTCCACATTATGGTGGGACGGATGGACAGTCGCAAAAAATATCAGTGACGCAGAAGCTGAAGCGACCTTCATTGCGATGATGAACGGCATTGACCCATCTATGATTAAAGANGAAGAAATCCGCAAACAGGCNGTTTGGCTGATCGANGGTTACACACCAACAGATGCTGCCCGTGGNGTTTTTGCCGCTGCTCAGGCAAATACAATTCCNTATCCAATGNTGCCNTANATGGGNNTGTTGCANACNGCNCTTGGTGCNGANNTGTCTGACTTCATGCAAGGNAAAGAAACTGCAGCACAGGCATTGGCTGACGTGGAAGCTGCATANATTGCCGCTGCAAAAGAAAAAGGCTTTCTGTAAAANGCTGAACTCTATCAGGAAGGGGTGTNCACCNCTTCCTGATAACTTGTTCAAATACACGCCATGAAACATTCAACTTTCTTTTGGTTCTTTTTACCGACAGGCCTTGCGATGCTNTTATTCATCGCTTTNCCGCTTGTTTCNGTTGTGTTGCAATCTGTGCATACAGCGCATGAAGCTGTNCTGGTGACNGTTGAAAATTGTGGCCCATTTGGCTGCAAAAAAGAAACTACGATTGANCAGGATGCAACAAGCGCNATTCGTGCAGCTGAACCTCTTGGCCGATTTGTTGGGCTGGATATTTATTTTGACCGTGGCCATCTGGCAATTGCTGAAGTCAAACAAGCATGGACATCAACTGAGAGCTTATCCGCATTTTTTCAAACTATTGGAAATTTACCATTTTACCGGTCAATGGCATTTACCCTCACCTTTACCTTTACAGTTACACCAGTACTAATTGTTTTAGGCCTAATGATNGCCCTTGGGGTTAATGCTCTGAGCGAACGAATAAAAGGTCTTGTTATTTTTGTTTCTCTTTTGCCCATGATTGTAACACCTCTAATTGGCTCTCTTATACTATTCTGGATGATTGATAGCCGCGGTATTTTAGGTAATGCGATCCAATGGCTGGCGGCTGAACCTGATTTATCTCTGAAAGCCTCAACAGGCCTGACCTGGATTATGTTGATAGTCTATGGAGTCTGGCATTCCGCACCTTTTGCCTTTGTTGTATTTTATGCAGGCCTGCAAACCTTGCCAATGGATCAGATAGAATCTGCCCGCATCGACGGAGCGAGCAGATGGGAACAGGTCCGCTATGTTATCATACCCCATCTGATGCCGCTGATTACCTTTGTTGCTCTTATCCAGCTAATGGATAATTTCAGAGTTTTTGAGCCAATTGTTGGCTTTAANGCAGAAGCNCATGCGCAATCCCTTAGTTGGATTATTTTTAATGATNTAGGTGGCGAAACCCGACAGTTATCAGCTGCAGCAACCTCATCTGTNCTGACCATAATTGGTGTGGCTATTCTGCTGTCACCTGTATTGTGGCGCACTTGGCAGGATTTTAAGGGGAAAATGTGATGAACAGCATCGCTAACCGTTATCCTGTTCATCTGAAAGCCCTTATTTACGGCTTCATTGCACTATGGGTCATGATGGCTGCCTTTCCTTTTTTCTGGACGCTGTGGGGATCATTTAAGGTTGAGCTTGATTTCTTTTCCATCGCTGACTGGACTAACGCGCTGACGGGCAAAAATACCTTTGAGACATATGGATCCTCTTTCACTAAAACAGGCTATAGAGGAGCTTGGATTCAGGAAGAATTCTGGCGTGCTGCCATTAACACATCAATTGTGTGTTTCTTTGTCGTCTGCACATCCCTGACCATTGGCACATTAGGTGGATATGCTCTCTCACGTTCNGGGTACCGCTATACATTTTGGTTATTGATCACAGCTTTAATGTTTAGGGCTTTACCTCCTATCACTCTTGTTTCAGGTTATCTGTTGCCATTTTTTGAGTGGAATGTATGGGGAATTCTACCCACCACAATCATTGTGCTGGTAGCAATCAACCAGCCTTTTACTTTGTGGATGCTTCATTCATTTTTTCAAAGCATTCCCAAAGATCTGGATGAAAGTGCAAAAGTTGACGGCTGTACCCAGTTTCAAGCCTTCAGATTTGTCATCATTCCTGTGATGTGGCCAGGAGTTATCACTACTGGCCTGTTTTCGTTTCTGTTGGCATATAATGACTTCGCCGTAACTTCGATGCTTTTATCTGAAGACAACCGCACCATGGTGCCTAAAATTGCGGCCTTCTTGGGTACCACCTATACTGAAGGCAATGTGATGTTTGCTGTTGCAGCCGTCGTTTCTGCAACAGCTCCCCTGTTTATTCTAGTAATGTTTTTTCAACGCCGGATTGTCTCTGGTCTGACCGCTGGAGCTGTGAAGGGGTAATTTTATGGTCAAAGGTTCTCGTCCTGAACAGGCTACTCTCAGTCGCGACACAGATTTATCAAAAACTGACGACACACGGCGTGTAATCGAAGGTATGGTTGATGGCCTGAATGACCACCGTATTGATGATATTGGAGCATTTTTTGCTGACAGTTTCCGGTGGATAGGGAATCAAGGCTGTGGCCATAAGAAGGGTTTGCGTGAATTTCAGGATAATTGGCAACGCCCCTTTCAGGCCGCCTTTTCAGATAAGGTTTGCATAGATGAGGCTCGTTTATATATGGGTGAATGGGCTGCCGCATTTGGACGCCAGGAAGCTGTTCATTCCGGCCCGTTTATGGGGATTGCGCCTACAGGAAAACAAGTTGAAATCCGCTATATGGATTTCTGGAAAGTTGTTGACGGCAAGATTGTAGATAACTGGGTCATGGTTGATTTCCCATATGTCCTTGCACAGTTNGGNATAGATTGCTTTGACGGTGAAGGTTGGGAAGCTTTTGATGANGGCCGCAAGTCGCCACCGTTTCTTGATGGGGGTGAATCGTGACCTTGANCCATCAGCAGAACAAATCAGCGGTAAAAGTCTTTTGCAAAACTTTATATGATTTTGATGAAAAGGCTGTTNAGAGCATTTTACGTGAAATNCTAGCCCGTGATGCGNTATGTCATCTCTGCCATCCCTTTGGTGATGTAGCCGCTGNTCAGATTTATGATAAACTGTTTGCCCCGCTTAACNATGCCCTGCCTGANNTNGAACGCCGGGATATNATNTGTNTNTCCGGNNCAGANCANNANGNNGCANATTGGGTTGGCTGCGCCGGACATTATGTTGGNCGGTTCATGATGCCTTTTCTGANCATCCCGCCAACCGGACACATAGCCTCTGTCCGGTATCATGANTTTTNCNGCTTTACTGACGGNCAGATAACAGAAATGCANGTCATATGGGATTTGCCNTGTCTTATGATGCAAGCAAATGTCTGGCCAATGGGCTTNTCACTTGGNCATGAGTGGCATGTNCCGGGACCAGCTAGTCAGGACGGGCTAACGGCAAAAGAGGTGACTGAAGANCAGTCTGCCGCCAGCCGTCAGCATNTNATCNATATGTTANCTGCNATGCAAAAATACCCNNCGCANGGCGGGCCTGAGATCATGGAGATGGAAAAATACTGGCACCCTCATTTTAACTGGTATGGTCCATCTGGAATTGGTAGCAGCCGCGGCATAGAGGGTTTCAGAAACTGGCATCAGACCCCGTTCTTGGACGCTATGCCAGACCGAGGCCAACATCCGGATGATGTCAGCAAGCATTTTTTTGCAGAAGGGGCTTATGTTGCACTAACAGGGTGGCCAAACATGACACAGACGCTGAGCGGTCAAGGCTGGCTGGGCATTGCCCCAACAGGCCAGAAGATCACATTGCGTTCACTTGATTTTTGGCGGCTTGAAAATGGCTTTATTCGTGAAAACTGGGTGTTGGTCGATTTGTTGGATATGTGGGCACAAACAGGTGTGGATGTGATGGCTCGCATGCAGCAACTTGCCGCTGCACGTCCACATGTTTCTGCACAAAATGATAGGGAGGCCCGTTAATGCGAGAGCGACCTACGTCACGGCCCCCATTATCTGGGCGGTCAACCTCTGCAGATGTAGCTCGATTAGCAGGTGTAAGTCAGTCTGCGGTCAGCCGCGTATTTACAGATGGAGCGTCAGCATCAGCCAAGACATCTGCCAAAGTCAGAGAGGCAGCTGAACAGCTTGGGTACCGACCAAACAGACTGGCCCGTTCTTTGCTGACAGGCAAGTCTTATATGGTTGGACTGGTAGTGGCTTATCTGGATAATTACTTCTATCCNGATGTNTTAGAAAAATTATCAAAGGCCCTTCANCNACANGGCTATCATGTGCTGATCTTCATGGCTGCACAGACAGCCAAAAATATTGATAATGTTGTTGAAGAAATTCTGGAATATCAGGTTGACGCCATTGTGACCGCTTCCGTAGCGCTTTCATCAGAACTGGTTGACAGGTGCCAGTCTGAAGGCATCCCCATCGTGCAATTCAATAGAGTTCAGGNGCAGTCTCNNTTCTCGTCTGTNACNACAGATAATGTGAAAGGGGGGAGAGAAGTTGCGCATCACCTNATGGAACAGGGCTATCAGAGCTTTGGCTATATAGCAGGCTGGGAAGGNGCGTCTACCCAACGTGACAGAGAGGCCGGATTTACTGCCGCATTAGCAGAAAATGGTTTGNAATTAGGCTTTAGGGCTGTTGGAAACTTTCGCACCGAGCAANCTTATGAGGCNGCNAAATTATTGCTGGANNCAGAAAANCGGCCAGAAGCTATCTTTGTTGCAAATGACGCAATGGCACTTGTTGTTATGGATGTATTGCGTCATGAAGCGGGGCTAAANGTGCCTACTGATATAGCTGTTGTTGGCTATGATGATNCGCCGCCTGCACGATGGCCAAGTTATGATCTAACATCATTCAGTCAACCTGCTGATGAAATGGTTGAGAATACTGTTCATCTTCTGATCCATCATATGAGCGACAATGATACAGAACCACTTCAGATTACCGTCTCAGGACAGCTGAAAATNAGNAGTTCCAGCACAAANNTAANGAAGGTATCNGATGCAGGGGTNTGATCCAAAATTCAACACATTTCCCGATTATATTTTNGGGATTACTCATGAGATTTGGGAACAACGCGGNGTTGACTCACTAAANCANTANTATNCAGATGACATCATTGTGAGATCACCAGCCAGTGTTGTTATTGGCAATCAGGCGGTCATAAAGGCCACCTATGCCACACTGGATGAATTTCCTGATCGTCAGCTATTAGGAGAAGATGTGATCTGGTCAGGCACGCCAGAGAAAGGCATGTTATCCTCTCATCGGATCTTATCCACGGCAACCCATAGCGGTAATGGTGTTTTTGGAAAGGCAACAGGAACAAAGTTAATCTATCGCGTCATTGCCGATTGTCACGCCAAAAACAACCAGATCAATGATGAATGGCTGATAAGGGACTTAGGCGCTATTGTGCAGCAGCTTGGCTGGACAGCGGAAGATTACGCGCGCCAGCAAATAGCTGATGAGGGCGGACCAAACGTATGTATGAAACCTTTCAGCGAAGATAGTGACATGACTGGCCCTTATCAGGGCAGCGGCAATAATGATGAATGGGGTCAGACCTATGCGGAAAACCTAAGCGCAATCATGTCTGGAGACCTGTCTGTGATTGATGCGCGCTATGACCGAGCCGCTATTGGGGCTTATCCCTGTCACCAAACAGCTATAGGCAAGCCGGATATCACAGCATTCTGGGTAGGATTACGTTCCAGTTTTCCATCTGCGCAGTTTACTATACATCATCAGATTGGTCGAAATGATTCGATGATGCCGCCACGGGCTGCAATCAGATGGTCCTTGTCAGGCAAACATGAAGGGGCTGGGAGATTTGGCGCTCCAAGCGGTGCTGATGTTTATGTCATGGGAATCAGCCATGCAGAATTTGGCCCCTGGGGTTTACGCCGTGAATATACTTTATTGGATGACGTAGCCATCTGGAAACAAATCCACCTTCATAATGGAGACTTGTCATGACCCAGCCTGTCCAAATTGTTCGGTATGCTGAACTTGTGCCCTGCCGCACAGCGTTTATTGATGCGCATACCCCTGGTTCAAATCAAAAGGAAAATTTCACTATTATTGGCGGCGGCGTATCTGAAGCTGCTGACCAACATGTCCATATTAAAGATACACCTGGCTTTAATATTGGGGCAGCTGGCCAGCCGCCCAAATGTCGCAATTCGCTTCATTCACATAGAACAGCAGAAGTCTTTTTTGTTCTTTCTGGCCGGTGGCGGTTTTTCTGGGGACGCTGGGGTGAAACAGGTGAGGTTATTCTTGAGGCAGGCGACATATTCAATATCCCCACAGGTATGTTCCGCGGCTTTGAAAATATTGGCTCAGACTATGGGATGATAATGGCTATATTAGGCGGCGATGATGCTGGTGGGGGGGTCATCTGGGCACCACAAGTAATTGAGTATGCGAAGGATCATGGCCTTGTTCTGGGGGAAAATGGGAAGCTTTATGATAACAAAAAAAACGAAACGTTGCCCAAAAATGTTGCCCCCATGCCGCTGATGACAGACGAGCATCTGGCGTTAATGGCGGAACCAGCGGTGTATGAAGTAATCCCACGCTGGGTTGCCCGCTATTTGGATCTTCTGGCTCTGTCAGCTGATGGACCAATTGAGGTGATTGGCCAGAATGGGCAGATTTTTGACCGGCCAGGATTTACAGTAGATTTTGTATCGGGGCAATCAGCCGGACCCATAGCGCCAACCCCCTTTTATAATGTACTTATACCTGTGAAGGGCTATTGGCGTTTGAATCACAACGAGCATGACAGCCATATCGGGCCCGGGGATACAGCTTTTCTTCAGCCAAATACAGGTTTTGATGTAACTCCTGCAATGTCAGGCGAAGCCGCATTTTACCGAATACAAAATACAAATGACCCTGCTGGACCCACCTGGTGGCAAAGGAGCTAAACTTATGGCCAGAATTCAAACAACTCATGTTGGCTCACTGCCGCGCTCACAAGACGTCACCGACCTTCTTTTTGCTAAAGAGCAGAATAAGCCTTTTGATCAAATGCTATTTGATGAAACCATGACCGCTCATGTCGATATGCTGGTTAGACGCCAGAAAGAGGCTGGCATTGATGTGGTCAGTGATGGTGAGACATCCAAGATATCTTATGCGACCTATGTGAAAGATCGCTACTCCGGATTTTCGGGTGATAGCCCGCGTAATGCGCCAGCAGATCTGAAACAATTTCCTGGTTTCCTTCAACGCCTAGCTGACAGTGGTGGCACGCCAACCTATGCCCGGCCCATGTGCACTGGCGCTATTAAACCTTTGGATAATGGCGAGCTTGAGAAAGATATTGCCAATCTGAAAACTGCTATGGCCGCAAATGGTGTAGAGCGAGGCTTTATGAACGCAGCCTCTCCTGGAGTGATTTCGCTGTTTTTGCAGAATGATTACTACCCCAGCCGCCAGGACTATCTGGAAGCACTGTCAGAAGTGATGAAAGCTGAATACAAGGCTATCATCGAAGCTGGCCTTGAACTTCAGCTTGATTGCCCTGACCTAGCTCTGTCCAGACATATGCTTTTTGAAGAAATGAGTGATGATGAATTTGTTGGTGTTGCTGACAGCCATGTTTCGGCCCTCAATCATGCCTTATCGGGACTGCCTAAGGAGAAGATTAGGGTGCATATTTGTTGGGGAAATTATGAAGGGCCCCATATTTGCGATATTTCTATGGATAAGGTGTTTTCCACATTAATGAGAACACATGCGGGATATGTGCTGTTTGAAACGTCCAACCCACGCCATGCACATGAATGGACAGTCTTCAAAGCACGAGCAGATGAAGTGCCCGCAGATAAAATCCTGATCCCAGGTGTGCTGGACAGCACAACCAACTTTGTGGAACACCCGGATGTGGTTTCGCAAAGGCTGGAAAGGTTTACATCTGTATTTGGTCCTGATCGCGTCATGGCAGGGACAGATTGCGGATTTGGCACCTTCGCCGGCTTTGGGGCTGTTGATCCGGAAATTGCATGGGCAAAATTAGCTATTCTTAGGCAGGGGGCAGACAGCGCTAACTGAATTAAATTTAACCGCCACCTGTAACTAAGGAATCCTTTACTAAATCTAAAAGTTCACCGGAGGCATTAGTTTGACTTGCTAGACAATTATAAACTGTTTCCCAACCAGATTCCTCAAAATCAAATTGATGTTTGATTTTATATTGGCAAAAATTTAAGCAATTCTTCAATCTAGGCGCGCCCTGCGCAACAAAGCGACCACCTTGGACAGCGCCGTCTAACGCAAAAATCAATCCGGAAAGTCCAACAGCGTGTGGGTGCACATAACATGAGGTAAACGGCCAAAGGTGGTCTTGTACATTGTTGAAACCTAATTTGTGAAATTTAGCATAGTGACTAAATAAGAGTAGCCTTTCTATGTTACCTATCATTTTTCCGTCATGCGCATTTTGAATTGAACGAGTTGCAAACATTCCTTTATCATGCCGCATTATCAGTCCATTCGCATGAAGATGGCCAAGATAGCCTTCCTTAGTCAAGGCAGATAAACCATACGCCTGATCTTCAGCGCGATTGATAAAACTTGGTGTGAATGGATGCCATTTTTTTATCGCCTCTGCAGTAATGCCTGTCGTCCCACCAGTGACATGAATACGTTGATATGCTCTCTTTTCTTGTAAAATTTCAGTTTCTGTTGAGATAGCTTGTGGCCATTGCGGACAAAATATACGCCGCGAATCTAACTGGTTCGAGTAAGGATTATGGCCAGGACGTTCTACATCAGGAACATATAATCCTTTCGAGGAATCTTCTTTATTTATAAGGCCGCCTGCTAACATACCAAGGTCAACGTTGCAACCGTCTCGATCTAAAGCACTGCCTCCCCAAATAGGATTACAAATCGCAGCTAGTGCGCTCTTTCCTGTGTGAGACAAAAGTTTTGATTGGTCAAAAACCTGATCAAGATCAAACTTAAAAGTAAACCGTGCGTAAGGGTTTATGGTCATTTGCCAAAGCAGAAGGACAGCTTTTAGAAAACTGTAATGCCTTCCATAAGAGCCATTGACACCAAAAACATGCAGAGTTGCTGTATCTCCAGAGCAAAGACATTTGATGATCTTTTGACAGCGTGTTTCATCAAACAGAAACACACGTAAATGCCGTAACTTTAAATGCCGCTGTATAAGTGCCTTTAAATAGCAAAGAGCCAGATTTTCCATTCCTTCATGGGTAACAGAAATTGACATAACAACATCAAGGCGCTCATTTTCTCCTAATAATCCAGTTTTCACCTCAAATGCCATCGCTCTATCAAGAGCGGAAAGCCCATAGAGTATTTCATTTTCTTCTAGACTAGAATCTAAGTGAATTGGATGATCATACCAAAAAGTTTGAGGTGAAAGAGCAAAACGCCTTGCCTCAGCCTTAATCTCTTGAGGAATATTTTTTGATTCAGGGTCAATGGGGGGTGAAAGAAGAGCGTTGGTAGTTAATAGGAGTTCCTTTGCTGGCTTTTTTATTGGCGCTTTCGGTA
>PADU01000050.1 GCA_002700485.1 SAR116 cluster bacterium
AGGCCAGATTTATTCATGAAGGACAAAGGCTTTAACGCCCTTATCTTGACTGGTCCAATGCGGCCTTCGCTGACCGCAGATGAAGTGTTTACTTTCCAGTCAGAAAAGCTGTGATCACGAACAATCCGGTCAAGTGCCATGAAGCCGATATTATGCCGGTTGCCGGCATAACTTCGTCCTGGATTCCCCAGACCTACCCACAGCATTCTCTGTCCTCTTCTTTTTATGTGATATAAAAGGCCAGACGCACCGCTGCAGTCCGGCCTAACTATGCATAGCGGCTCTGCAGCAGGTTGATGGGCAGGCTTATCCCTCGCCGTCTTCTGCTGCCTCTTCGACTTCCGCTGCAACCTCTTCGCCGTCTTCATCCTCGTTCTTCACGCCGCCGCCTGGTGACTGCAAGGTGGCAACGGTAAAGTCACGATCTGTGATGGTTGGCGTGACGCCCTCTGGCAATGTGATAGCACTGATGTGAATTGAATCGCCAATCTTGACATCATCCAAATCAACCACAATCTTCTCAGGAATATCCCCTGCGGGACAATTCAGCTCAACCTCAAAACGGACGACGTTCAGCACGCCACCAATCTTAAGGCCAGGTGATTTTTCATGATTGATAAACTCAACAGGCACTCCAACTGAAACGGCTGATGATTTCCCTACACGCAGCATGTCTAAATGCAGCGGCTCATCTGTTACAGGGTGCATCTGAATATCACGGGTAAGAACAGTTGCAGTTTCGCCTTCAACATTGATGTCCAAAAGGCGCCCGAAAATGCCTGGCTCATCAATCACTTTCCGGACCACCCGCTCTTCCATCTCAATACTCAGTGGTGCTTGTTTATCGCCATAGATAACGGCGGGAATCCGGCCTGCGCGGCGTGCCGCACGGGCGGACCCCTTACCGACCCGAGAACGCAGAGTTGCGTCAATAGAAGTAGTTTCTGACATTGTTGTCATCCTTGTCTTTTTATTTGTGTTAAAAAAACATGCGCCCTTGCCTCCAGGGGTGCAAGCGACGCGTTGGACCTTCTTTAAGCTGAACCTGGGAAAATATCAAGAAAAATCGATGCCGTAGGTGTGC
The DNA here is from genome assembly GCA_002700485.1 of SAR116 cluster bacterium. GTDB lineage: Bacteria > Pseudomonadota > Alphaproteobacteria > Puniceispirillales > Puniceispirillaceae > JADHLI01. The sequence continues at coordinate 1,085 of PADU01000050.1, forward strand.
TGCCGATTCTATTGAAACAGGCTGGAGACAGACTTTTCCTTATTGATTCGGATAATCGCCTCACCTAGCAGCGGAGCAATTGAAATCTGCCTGATATTCCGTGCTACCCGCATCGCTTCTGTAGCCTGTATAGAATCTGTTGTTACAAGTGATGAGAGAGGGCTTGAAGCGATGCGTGAAACCGCCCCGCCAGACAAGACTCCGTGAGTGACATACGCATCCACACTCTGCGCACCAGCATCTATCAGTGCCTTGGCAGCGTTGCATAAAGTGCCGCCTGAATCGACAATATCATCAACCATGATACAATGCCGGCCATCCACATCACCAATGATATTCATCACTTCAGATACCCCAGCTTCTGGCCGGCGTTTATCAATAATGGCTAGGTCTGCATTCACCCGTTTAGCCAGCGCACGTGCCCGGACTACCCCTCCAACATCAGGGCTGACCACTATCAGATTGCCATTTTCGTATTTTTCTCTCAGAGCAGCTGTAAACACGGGGGCAGCAAACAGATTATCTGTTGGGATATCGAAAAAGCCCTGAATCTGGCCGGCATGCAAATCAATTGTCAGCACCCTGTCAGCCCCAGCCGTCGTGATCAGATTGGCCAGCAGCTTGGCAGAGATTGGCGTGCGCGGGCCTGATTTGCGATCCTGCCGCGCATAACCATAATAAGGCAGTACGGCTGTCACGCGGCGGGCAGAACCGCGGCGCAGTGCATCCAGCGTAACAAGCAGTTCCATCACATTATCATTTGCCGGGTAGGATGTGGACTGCACCACAAACACATCCTCACCTCGCACATTTTCCTGAATTTCGACAAATACTTCCATATCAGCGAAGCGTTTTACATCAGCGCGTGTCAGCGGCATATCCAGATAGGCAGCAATAGCCTCAGCCAGGGGACGATTGGAATTGCCGGACATGATCTTCATCGCAGCAGCCTGTTATTTGTTACTTGGGACAACTAGGCCATTACGGTCCTGTTTGCACAACACCGATGGCTGAACGCTCATAGAGTTGTGATAGCAATCTGACCCTCTTACCGCAAGGCAAAAAGGGGAACATCCCCTTACACCATCACGCAAGAGGTGACCAGCCCTACCATTAGCAACCCTAAAAATATCCATAAATGCGGCATGACCCTCTCTCGTTCCTCTTTCTAGCTTTGCGTTATCACAGAAATTAGACGTCCTGAATCCGGCTCTGACCTGTGGGTAGCGCGACGATGGCTGAAAAACAGATCATCTTCATCATAGGTATTCAGTCTACAATCATAAACCTGTCTGAGACCAGCTTCCTTGCTGCGTTGCAGGACAAAGCTAGGCAAGTCAAATAGCCATTTTTCCGGGGCAGAGGGATCGGTGGTAAAACAAGTTTCCGCTGTCTCATGACGGGCGGTGATCTCTAATTTAAGTTTAGGGCTGACCTGATAGCTGATTTGTTGGATTCCAGGGCCGATAACCATCACGATATGGTCTGGCGTGGCGCCTAGGCTCTGCATCGCGCTAACCGTTGCTTTAATAACGCCGTCCATAGCCCCGCGCCATCCCGCATGCGCTGCCCCGATAACGCCTGCCTTTGGATCACAAAACAATACCGGTAGACAATCTGCGGTCAGGATGGCCAGCCCGGTGCTGGCCAGGGCGGTGACATAAGCATCTGCCTGTGGCCGGTTTGTGTAGGGGCCAGGGTGGGTTAGGGTCACACATTTCGGGCTGTGAACCTGATAGAGCCCGGCCATCTGTGTCAGGTTAAGCCCCATTGTAGCGGCAACGCGACCTCTGTTTGCTCGCACCATTTTTGTGTCATCATCCGATCCCAGCCCACAATTCAGGCTGTCATAAAGACCTGTGGACAGGCCGCCCTTGCGGGTGAAGAATCCATGCCGTACACCGGCACTTTCTAGCGCCTGATGGCTGAAATAAACCGGACCGCCCGGGCAAGTCTGCTTCTGGATCATCCACCCCTCCTCTCGTTCGGCTGCAGGTCTAATTCACGCAAACTGGCAAAGCCGGCAGGCAGCCCTTCACCACCAGGAACCAGCAAGGCAACTTTAAACAGCCCTCCCATATGCTGAGGCGCGCAGAGCCTGTCAAGCGCGGCGGAAAGGGCTCTGTCTCTCTCAGGGTCATCTTTGCGTCGCAGCGTTTCTGCTCGCTTCTCAATGCCCAACTCACTTAAGAATCGACCCTGTTCAACAGGCCCGACCAAACGCGCGCCTTGTGCTTCTGCACAGCGGGCTAGCGCCGCAAAATCCACGAGATGAGAAATATCGCTGAGCCCCGGCATGTCTAGAATCGGCACCGCTTTGTGCGCGCGTACCGCTTGCAGACTGTCGTCCTGCCGGTTCGACTTGCCGTAATCACAGATCAGCACACCACCTCCAAATCGGGCCACATGCCGGGCCAGCCTCGCCAAAACAGCTTCCGATGCTGGGCTGAATTCAGCCACACTGTCTGCCGGCGCGTCAGCAGCCAGTTTATGCTGCCGCATTTCATCAGGGTGCAGTGCTGGCCCGTCACAAAAGACAAATTGGTCTACGTCCAACCCAATAGCCCGCCAGACCCAGCCCTGGTCGCGCTTGATCGCCTGCCGGATCGCCAGCGCATCAAAAAATTCATTTGCCACCCCAAATAAAGGGACTTCAGGCAGGTTGTCTGCAGTTTTAGCCAGATGGATATCCAGCCCGCTGAAACGGCTGGTCAGTACACTGCGCAAATAGGGGCTGGTTTCCAGAAAGGTGACCGGGGCAGCAGCCATCTGCGGGCAGATCTGACGCCAGCTGCGATGCATATCTTCAAACAGTGTGCCACGGCCCGGCCCTGCCTCAAAAATTATCATCTCATTAGCATCTGGACTGCCTGACAATTCCCACAGCCAGGCCTGAAAGGCAGCCAGAATTTCGCCAAACAGCTGGCTGATCTCAGGGGCAGTGATGAAATCACCGCCCTTGCCAAATCGGTTGGCTTCAGCATAATAGCTGTCTTGTGTTGTAGTCATCACCTTTTCTAAAAACAGCTCCAGCGGGAGAGGCCCTTCTGTTTTAATACAGGCTTTCAGATGCTCAGCAAGGCTCATGCCAACCTCTGTCTTGAGCACCAAACAAAACCCAGAAGACCGACTATGATCATGGGTAGACATAAAAGTTGGCCCATGGTCAGGCCAGCAGAAAACACACCTGTCGCCAGCAGGCCGATATGGGCATCTGGTTCCCGCACCATCTCAATCCCAAACCGGGCTAAACCATAGCCGCCTAGGAAACAGCTTGAGATTAGACCATGGCCAAGTCTCTTTTCTAGCTGCCAGCGGCGCAGCGCCCAGACTACACTTAACAATACGAGCCCCTCAAGACCCGCCTCGTAAAGCTGGCTGGGGTGCCGTGGCAGCTGGCCGCCGCCAGGAAACACCATACCCAGCGGATGATCAGTTACCCGCCCATATAGCTCACCATTGATGAAATTAGCCAGCCTGCCAAAAAACAGTCCCAAAGGCGCCACCAGCGCCACCTCGTCACCGATTGCTAGCGCTCTCAGCCGGTAGCTGCGTGCGCACCATAAGATAGCCAGAATTATCCCAGCTAGTCCGCCATGAAAGGACATGCCACCTTCCCAGACTTTAAGAATATCCAGCGGCGTTGCCAGATAGGCAGCAGGATTGTAAAACAGAACATAGCCCAGCCGACCACCTACCAGTATCCCGATAAGGCAGGCATTGAGCAACCCGTCCAGCTGGTTGTTGTTCAGAACAGACTGACCGGCCCTAATCTGGCGGCGCATCACCCACCATCCGCCTATCAGCCCTGCCACATAAGCCAACGCATACCATCTGATTTGCACGGGGCCCAGTGCAATGGCCACGGGGTCTATTGCAGGGAAGGTGAACAAGGTTTCGGTCATCTCGTTATGCGTCCTGTATAATTGGGCACAGCACGGGCAAGCCGCCCGCGTTGTCTTGTTCTGCAGATATTGGCATTCTGGAACAGCATGCTATATATCATATAAGGCCAGACGGGTAGTTAAGCCATGCCTTCTATCTTTATGGTTGAGGTTAGCTGAATTGTCCATATGGTCTGCATTGTCCACTCAGGGCCAGACGCTTCATATTCAGGGCAGGCTGTCTTAACTTTCAAGAATTGTCTGTCAAAGGAAAGACCAGAGTTATGAAACAGACGCGCAAAACACCTTCTTATATTTTTTTTGATTTGGCGCAGATGGCCAACGGGGCCGCTTCTGCGTTGGGCAATCTGCGATCTGAAATTGATGTGATTCGGGCCGGGCGTGCAGATCGGCAGGCTGCTGCCTCAGGCTCTGTTCCGCGTGAGGATTTTGATGCTGCTCTCAGCCGTATAGAGGCCATCGCAGCGCGAATCGCTGTACTGGAGGCCCGTCTTGATGCTTTGGCACAGACCCCGGTGACGACAAAATCCAAACCTGCCAGTCCTGCGAAAGCAAAATCAGCAAAAAAGGCAAAAAAAGTCTGATCAGTGCCGACTCGCTGCGAATGCTTGATTTTTTAAAAAACTCACAAGGGAATGTGGTCAAGATTTATCAAGACCCCTACATTTTGTGTTGAATTCATCTGGTAAGTTTGTCATTTTCATCAGGATTGATGTGCCTGTCCTATCAGGTGTTATGACCTTTCAGCCCCCGCGCATTAGACTAATCGACGCCAAAGAGCCTAAGAATGAAAGACAGATCGCCTGCTAATTTTGCCGAACTGGGTGACCCGATTGAGCTGGTCGCCCGTTTTGTGGTTCAGCAGGATTGGTATATAAAACAGACTGATGCTTATGGTTTGGTAGTGGACGTTCCTTGCCAGTGGGGTCAGTATCAGCTGCGTGTTGACTGGCAGGAGGACTTACAGGTTCTGTGTGTGCATGTCACGCTTGATCTGCTTTTTGACGATGTGCCAGCAGTAAGGTTGGAAACACTGTTGTCTGAACTGAATGGCCATCTGTTCCTTGGCCATTTCCGGCTGTCCTCTGACAAGCGCCAGGTTCAGCTTTATTATGTGNTGCCGCTGCGCGGGGCAGGCGGAGCAACGCCTGANCAGATTGAGGATGTAGTCGATATTCTGCTGGGCCANTGTGAACAGGCTGCCCCTGGTTTTGCTCAGCTTATCTTTGCCCCCGACCGGCAAGCGTCATCTGCAGGCCTTATTATGGTTCCGGTTGCTGGCCAGGCGTAAGCNTGGCTTNCATGTTTCTTTGCTGATTGACAAGAACACTTGCTTTGTANTGAGCTCAAACGCTATTCTGCTNGCGGTCAGACTTTAGGGANGTATGTCTGAACCGCTGCTGAATAGATNAGAGTGAAAGTGATGGAAATCTGCCTGATTGGATGCGGAAAAATGGGGACGGCGCTGCTTGCAGGCTGGCAACAAGACAGCCAGCTTAAGGCGTCATTTACGGTGATTGACCCTGCCCTTAACGGCTCACCGGANCACCAAGCAACACGCTATCTGCACCAGCCNTCTGATCTGGAANCCNTCTATCAGCCAGACCTTGTGGTTCTGGCTGTGAAGCCGCAGACGATGGCATCTGTTCTGGCTGACCTGTCTGGTCTAGGAGATGAGACCACCTGTTTTCTNTCTATTGCTGCGGGCCTATCAACAGCCCGTCTGGCGGTCCAGCTGGGCCGGTCTGCCCGCTGGCTGCGGGTGATGCCAAATACCCCAGCNGCTATTGGTCAGGGTATTTCCGCTTTATATGCCGCGCCTNATGTGCCGCCGGAGATAATCAACCTTTCCCGGCAGCTGATGGGCGCGGTNGGTGAAGTTGTTGATCTGGCAGATGAAACCTTGATGGATGCGGTTACGGCGCTCTCCGGCTCAGGGCCAGCCTATGTTTTTCTGTTAGCTGAAGTGATGGCAGCCGCAGGTGAGAAACTGGGGCTGCCTGCAGACCTATGTGTTCATCTAGCCCGTCAGACGGTAAGTGGGGCTGGAGCGCTGATAGCCGCCGAACCAGAAACAGAGGCTGCACAGCTACGCCGCAATGTCACTTCTGAAGGAGGAACCACCGCAGCTGCTCTTGCTGTGCTGCAGGGGGATGATGGGCTGCAGCCAGTCTTTGACCGGGCTTTGCAGGCGGCCCGTGACAGAGGCAGAGAACTNGATAGTTAGGCAACATGCACCCATATAAGTTAAANAACANAGATAATGACATGGCCTGCTTGTAAAACGGCGTTTTNAAAGGATAAGGTAATGGCAGATTTTGGGTATATTGCAGCTGACCAGATGGACCAGGCCCTGTTTGCAGCGCTGTGGTCTGCCCTTGACCAGCAGCCGCTTGGGACTGTCAGCCTTGAGCAGCTNGCGGATGAAGCCGGGCTGGCANTCACAAGTCTGTATGTTCGTTATGCTGACAGCGATGCTGTTTTGTTGGCCGCTCTGCGAGCGCTGGATGCAGCTGCGCTTCGCCAGTCCGCTGATGATTTTGCTGATGTACCTGAGGCATCTGTCTACGAAAAGCTGCTGGAAGGGCTGATCAGCCGGTTTGAACTTTATGCTCCTTTAAGAGCGCAGATGAAGGCAGTTCACAGCGCTGCCCTGCGTAATCCTGTGTTAGCGGCCTGTCTGGTGGCGACGCTGGCAGATATGCTAAATCGCCTGCTGTCCTTATGCGGGGATGACGTCACTGGCTGGCGGCGGCAGGCCCGGATTAAAGGTATTATAGCTGTGCTNCTGCGAGTACGGCCTGTTTGGCAGTCTGATAACACAGCTGATCTGTCGCTAACCNTAAGTAGNNTGGATAAAGAACTGCGGCGGGCAGCGGAATGGGCGGTATCTTTTAGTGTTCTTGATNCTGCTGATCTGCANGATGCCGTCGCACCTCAGANCTCCAAACAAGAACCAGTTTGAAAGCAGAAACACAAAAATACCTGATGTTAAGCAGATTNGGTGAAATTTTGAACAGNAAGAAAAGGCGAGCATTATGACAACAGCAAAACCACAGGTCAGCTTCGGTCAGTTCNTGGATGTGGATATTCGCGTCGGCACNATTATCACTGTAGAGGANTTTCCGGAGGCCCGTAAACCTGCCTGGAAGCTGACCATTGATTTTGGGCCAGATATCGGGATAAAAAAAAGCTCAGCTCAGATAACAGTTCTTTATGATGCTGTCAGTCTAAGAGGGCGTCAGGTGCTCGCTGTGGTTAATTTTCCGCCGCGCCAGATTGGCCCCTTCATTTCAGAAGTACTGACCCTCGGCCTGTCAGATGCAGATGGTGATATTGTGCTGCTGACCCCAGAACGTTCTGTGCCCGATGGCGCACCGATGCATTGACTAGGACGAACTCTATTGAAAATTTTATACAGGTAGCAGGATGGTTACGCGCAGACCGCCCAGCGGAGAGTCTTTCAGTGTTAGCTCGCCACCATGGCTAAGGATGATATCATGTGCGATCGCTAGGCCAAGGCCGGTGCCGCCTGTCTCTTTATTGCGCGAGCCTTCCAACCGCACAAAAGGTCTTAGTGCATCTGCACGCTGGTCAGGTGGAATGCCTGGTCCATTGTCATCGATAAAGATGTATAGATTATCGTCACGGACCTTAAGGCTAATTTCTGCAAAACTAGCATAACGTAGTGCATTGCCAATTAAATTATCTAGGGCGCGTCGCATGGCTTGTAAACGTACTTCCATTATGGGAACGTGTATTTCTGGCTTTTGCCAAGCCAACTGCCCAATTTTAAACTTTTCATATTGGTTGATCATTTGCTCAAGTATTTGGTCCAGTTTCACCCTCACAGATTTTTCTCTACCCTCGCCTTTGGCAAAGGCAAGATAGCCGTCAATCATCTGTTCTAGCTCAGAAATATCCTCATCAAGCGCGGCTGTCTCCGCTGATTGAGGCATAAGTGCTGTTTGCAAGCGCATACGTGTCAATGGTGTGCGCAGATCATGGCTGACTCCGGCTAGCATGGCGGTGCGCTCGCTCATCTGTCGAGTAATTCTGTGTCGCATCGCCTGGAAGGCACGTCCGGCCAATCTAACTTCCCTTGCACCCCTTAACTGCCAATCTTCTGTCTCACGGCCCAACCCCAGTTGACGGGCGGCATTAGCCAACTGCCTAATAGGTCTGATTTGGGCCTGCATAAAGACCAACGCGATACAGAACAAAATTATCGAGGAGCCCATCGTCCAGCCAAGAAATGCCCAAGTTGTTGACGATAGAATCCGCTTCCTGCCTGCTAGGATGCGAAGAACTCCGTTGGCCAGTTGAACATCAATGGCAATCAAATCCGCTGCACTGTCCAAGTCAGCCAGCCATGGAAAATTTAGCCTTCTGTTGAGATTTTCAGCAAGCATTTTTGCAGCATAGCCAGTTTGTTTGACCTGTGGACCTATTGGATCAAGGATTGCCCCGTTGCTGAAAATCACGGCAAACCCAAAATCTCTTCGCGCACTAGTGCGCACTAGCTCAAGTCGCTCATCATCGGGCTGCCGGCCGGTCTGGCGCACGACATGGTCAATTTCACCAGCCAAGCTGCCTGCCATCTGTCGCGTAACTGAATCCCAATGCCGTTCATAAAAGATAAAGACGGTAACAATCTGAACTAGGATCATTGGTACCAAAATAATCCCCAACATACGCCCAAAAAGGGTCTTTGGCATAAAGGAGCGAAATTGCATGACCTATCCTGTTATTAAAAATATCAGCTTTTTTAAATAGTCGCACTTCAGTTCGTTCGCAACATCCAGCCTTTCCCTCGTACAGTCTGCAAGAATACAGGAAAACGGGAATCACATTCAAGTTTTGTGCGTAGGCGGGCGACGGCCACATCAATCGACCGGCCATTCATCCGACCCTTCAGGCTGTCTGAGATATTCTGACGGGACAGCACCTCATTCGGGGCGGCTGTAAAACAACGCAGCAAATCCTGTTCTGCAGTGGTTATATGCACCCGAAGCCCGTCTTCCATTAGAATCTGCCTGTCTGTATCATAGCTGAACATGCCAAAGTGCACTAGGCTCGGCCTTTCTGTCAGCTTCTGACGTGCTAAAATTCTCTTGATGCGCAGGATTAACTCACGAGGTTCAAATGGCTTGGCAACATAATCATCAGCCCCTGTTTCCAGTCCGGCAATCCTTTCTTCTGTTTCATTTATAGCGGTCAGGAACAGCGCTGGCACAGAAGATCGCTTGCGCAGGTCTGCCAAGAATTCTGTGCCAGTCTCTTCTGGCATCATCACATCAATTACCAACAGGTCAAACATGGTGCCAACTAGAAAGGCACGGGCTTCTTCGGCACTTCCTGCTGCAGTGACTAGAAACCCACTTTCAGACAGGAACCGCTGCAATAGATCTCGCAGTCGTTCATCATCGTCAATGACCAGAATATGTGCTGCTGACATATCTACTTTTCCTGTCATCAGTCAATATGATCTGGATATTGTTGGCGCAAATCGGCACGTATCTCATCATCTAGAAGGCTGCTCAGCACTTTTACGAAGCCATCCACCGCAGCTCCGCCTCTGGCAGAATAGGCAGCGGCAAATCGGCGACACTGCAGGTCGGTCAGTTTTGCTTCTAACGCCTCACCTTTTTTCGTTAGGGACAATAGGCGCTGACGTTTATCTCGCGCCCCTTGTGTCTGCTGAATATAGCCGGCGTTGATCAGGTGGCTTAACACGCGGGACAAGCTCTGTTTTGTAATTTTCAATATAGCAAGTAAATCAGATACGCTCATTCCTGGCTGTCGGCCAACAAAATAAATCACCCGGTGATGCGCTCTTCCCAGGCCTAGGTTTGATAACATCTGGTCAGCTTCGCCGGTAAAATCGCGATAGGCAAAAAACATCAATTCAATGCCCCGGCGCAAGTCCTGTTTGCGCAGATAAAGTCCTTTTAGCGGGCCAGATGATGACTGTGGGGCTGACCCAGAGATGGAAGCGGATTTCACGCGGGGCACATTTCCTGTTGGCGTGTTTTCTGGCGACACAGTAGTCCCCTGCTCAATTATGTCAGCTATGTTGACCAATCATAACAAAACTGCTACCAAAAACAAACAATATTCGAACATATTAGTTTTTTTGTCTATTTTTTGAAGTTTTATAACCTTTGTCAGCTTGTCCCTGGCCAGGATGACATAATTGACTTGGAGGCATCTATAATGGCGCTGATTCCGTTTGACGACAGAGATGGTGTAATCTGGATGAATGGTGAGATGGTGGATTGGCGGGATGCAAAAACCCACACCCTGAGCCATGCCTTGCATTATGGCTCACAGGTCTTTGAAGGTGAGCGGGCTTATGGTGGTAATATTTTCAAATCTCGTGAACATACGCAAAGGCTGCGCCAATCTTGTCGTTATCTTGATTTTGAATTGCCTGTATCTGATGAAGAATTGGACGGCATCAAGTATCAGGTTCTGGCCGCTAATGATATTATTGATGGCTATGTGCGGGCCTTTTGTTGGCGTGGTTCAGAGATGATGGCGATTTCTGCGCAGAAAACCAAAATTCATTTGGCGGTCGCGGCCTGGCAATGGCCCAGCTATTTTGATCCGGAAGTTAAGATGAAAGGCATCACGTTAGATATCTCTGACTGGCGGCGGCCATCAGCAGAATCAGCCCCGGTTCACGCAAAGGCAGCGGGGCTATATATGATCTGCACTCTATCCAAACATATAGCTGAACAAAAGGGTTTTCAGGATTCTCTGATGCTTGATTGGCGAGGCTATATTGCCGAGGCGACAGGCGCGAATGTTTTTTTTCTGATGAGAGATGGCACTTTGCATACTCCAACTCCAGACTGCTTTCTGAATGGCATTACCCGCCAAACCGTTATTGATATGGCCAAGGCAAGAGGAATTGAGGTTATTGAGTGCCATATGCAGCCTGGTGATATGGCAGAAGCAGAGGAATGTTTTCTGACAGGCACCGCAGCTGAAGTCACGCCCGTTCGCCAGATCGGTGATTATCGCTTTACACCGGGCGAGATTACCCGAGAGCTGGTGAACGGCTATGCCGAACTGGTGAATGGCGGCGGTTATCTCACCTCATGAGGGCAGAGTAAAAACCTCTAGTCAGACAGCTGTCAAGCCAATGGCTCGAAGCATAATTATTTTTGGCGGCGCCTCTTCCCTGATACCAGTTGCGCTCGATTTGAAACTTGGCTGTTTTTTGACAATCAAATCTGCGAGTATATCCTGCAACATAGGCCTATTTTAGAAGAGGTTTTAGACTTTGCCCTGCAGCTTATTGATGAATGTGCTGCGCGCTTATGAAAGATGAAGGTCAACAGAAAGAACAAAAAAAATTGAAGCGACCAGAATAGCAGCAGAATAAAAAAATGGCGGGGATGGTCGGCAGCAGAAACCTCCCATTTTAACAGTGCTCAAAAATGTTTGGAGCTGGCCCGGAAATACATTACTCCAGTCTGCACAGTCATGGCTGCGGCNAACCATAGTAGAACTATCCCGCCGNTCTCTGCTGTCACCCTGCTAGCACCACCCAGAATTGGCGCGCCAATAAGTACTCCAAGGGCGGTCATCTGCGTAGCTGTTTTCCATTTCGCGGCCAGGCTGACCGGCACAATCACCTTACTGCCTGCTAGATGTTCCCGCAGGCCAGANACCAGAATTTCACGCATCAGNATAATCAGGGCCGGCACCAGAAAAACAGCATCAGCGACACGGCTGGCAGCCAGCGCTAGCAAACAGGCTGCCACCAGCAGTTTATCNGCAATCGGGTCTAGCATNCGGCCTACTGGCGAAACAATATTCATCTGTCTAGCCAAATACCCATCCAGCCAGTCAGAGGCACTGGCGATAATGAATAGAAAAAGGCCAAGAGCCGTCAGCCANTTCTCCTGTGGNTGCCAGAGCACAAACGCAATTAGCGGAGTCAGTGCGATCCGNAGTCCGGTTACAAAATTCGGAATATGCTGTTTCATTAATGACTTGCTTCTTCGACTGTCTGGGACCATTTAACGTTTCACGTCTTCCTTTTTTATAGTTGCCGTAAGCTGGCGTCCAGCCCTGCTTACTTGTGTTTTTCGTGAAACCAGTCATACAGGGTCTGGGCCAGCGCTTCCGATACACCTTCAACAGCTTGCAGATCACGCGCGCCGGCACGGGCTACCGCACGGGCAGACCCAAAATGAGCCAGCAGGGCTTTTTTACGTTTAGCCCCAATGCCTGGAACATTATCAAGTGGGCTTTTGAAGCTCCGTCTGGTACGGCGGGCGCGGTGACTGCCAATGGCATAGCGATGCGCTTCGTCACGCAGGCGTTGCAGATAATGCATCACCTGATCACTATGTGGCAGGGTAAAACTCTTTTTACCACGCATGTGGAACTGTTCACGCCCAGCATTTCTGTTTGGCCCCTTCGATACGGCTACAACACAAATATCATCAAGGCCGAACTCATCCATCACACTAGTCACTGCGTTCAGTTGGCCATGGCCACCGTCAATCAGCAACAAATCAGGCCAACTTCTGGTCTCACGCCCCGGGTCTTCTTTTAAGGCCCGTTCAAACCGCCTGTGGATCATTTGTCGCATCATGCCAAAATCATCTCCATCTGTTACGCTGTGGGGGCCTTCCTCCTTCATATTGAATTTTCGATAGGCTGACTTCATAAATCCATCCGGGCCAGCTACAACCATGCCACCGACAGCCTGTGCGCCCTGAATATGGGAATTGTCAAAAATCTCAATACGCTGGGGCGGCTCTTCAAGGGCAAACAAATTAGCTACTCTGGCCAATAACTCGGTCTGGCTTCTGGTCTCTGCCAGCTTACGGCTCAGCGCATCTTTGGCATTCCGATGTGCCATTTCAACCAGCTTGCGTCGTGTGCCGCGCTGCGGCTGGCTGATCTCAACCTTTTGACCTGTGGAAATCAAAAGGGCCTCTGCCAGTAAGCTGGCTTCATCTGGCAAGGCGCTGACTAAGATCAGTTTCGGGGCAAGACGTTCATCATAGAATTGGCTAATAAAAGCGGCAATGACCGCACCATCACGGCTTGCGTCTGTATCTGCCCAAAACTTATCATTTTGGTCTATTTTACCCAAATCCTTTTCATCCAAATCATCATCGCGTTTGTCGGTATTTTTCTGATTTGGGTAGGGGTGGACAGGCAGTTCAGACAGCCCCTTGTCTTTCGGAAAATAGGCGGTGTTGCCAAAATTTGCACCGCCCCGGATAAAGAAAATCTGCACAGCAGATCGCCCGCCTGCACGGTGGACGGCAATAATATCGCAATCTACAAGCCCCTGCAAATTCACATCTTGATTGGCTTGAATGGCGGTCAGAGCGCGGATCCGGTTCCGCCACAGCGCAGCGGTCTCGAACTCCAACGAATCTGACGCAGCCTGCATGGCACGCGCATATCTGCGTTGGATATCATCTGACCGGCCAGACAGAAAGGCCTGCGCCTCTAAAATCTGTGCTGCATAATCAGCCTTACTTACAAATCCCACACAGGGCGCAGAACAGCGTTTGATCTGATACTGAAGACATGGGCGGGACCTGGCTTCAAACATGGAATCTGAACAGGTACGCAACAAAAACGCCCGAGACAATGCAGAAAGGGTTCGGTTCACTGCTCCAGCTGAAGCAAATGGCCCAAAATACGTCCCCTTTCGGTTCTGGCTGCCTCGATGTTTGGTCATTTGTGCAAAGTCATGATTGCCGGTGAGCAGAATATGGGCAAAGCTCTTGTCATCTTTCAAGAGAATATTGAAACGTGGCCGCAGCTTTTTGATCAGATTTGCTTCCAGCAGGAGGGCTTCAACCTCTGATGCGGTCACGATTATTTCAAGATGCGTGGTCTGGGCAACCATCTGCACCAGCCGGTTTGACAATCTGTTTGGGTGGGTGTAGCTGCTGACCCGCCTCGCCAGATGCCGGGCCTTACCTACATATAGCGCTTCCCCCTCTGCACCTGTCATCCGATAGACACCAGGCTGATGCGGCAGCGTCTTGACCTGTGCCTTCAGATAGCTGAGTCCGCGGCCGAAATCAGGCCCGGTCTCAGCTACCCCATTGTCGGCCTTATCTTTAGTCTGGGGATCAAAAGGGGGTCGTGATAGGGTCATAGCTACTTTGATACTGGTCTGTTTACGCTTCTGTTTCAAGCGTTGCCTTGGCTTGCGGCCCCGCCGGCCAGTTTTCTGCGAATCGTCTGGCTAATCTTAAGCAAAAGCTGGTCTAAATTTATCCCCGTTTCTTGTGGATATCTCTGTGGACTTGTTCTGATTCCTAGCCTCAATCGCGCAGAAACCATAGAAACAGAACAAACAGCCTAATTTTTAGGCAATTTACAAGAAATAAANAAAAACAANNTCTTAACAGAAATCAAGAGGCAAAATTACCTTTCTTAANCCAAATATANCAATTTTTCTACCNAAATAAGGCAAATCGGCAAACTTGTGTAAAACTATGCNTTNTACATGCTNAGATTAAGGCTNAGAAAGGCAAGATAAAATCCAATAAAAACAAAACCNGACCGGCGTCCGAGAGGTTGATTTAAGGTTGTACAGACAACAAGAATGGCTGTCAGGGCGAACAGAATAGGCATCATAAATTGGCCCGACAGGTCAGAGGCTGGCAGGGAGCCGCTCAAACCTGCTGTCCCAAGAACCAGTGTAAAGTTAAACAGGTTTGATCCCACTACACTGCCCAGCGCAATGTCATGCCGCCTGTGCTGCAGACTGGCCAGCAAAGAGATGATCTCGGGCAGGGATGTGCCAACCGCAACAATAGTCAAGCCGATAACATCTTCTGACCAACCATAGCTTCTGGCCAGCTCTGCACCTGACCAGACAAAGGCATCAGCTCCTGCAACAAGACAGATAACACCGCCAACAGCAAAGACAGCTGCTCTGGTTAGAGACATGTCTTCAGCTAGACTGCCCTTTATTGTCTTCTGCAGTTTCTCGTCACTTTGAGAGTACTTAGTTCGGTGTCGTTCAGAAGGTTGTGTATTGTTATAATGGGGGTCAGTGGTGTGGCGCACAAGCCAGAAAAGATAGACGACAAACCCTGCTAGCAGGGCGCTACTGAAAAGATATCTGCTCAGACCGGTCATTCCGCCAGTCAGGCAAACCCCCCCAATCAGCAGTGTGACAAGGAGCAGCCCTGTCAGTTGGCGGTTGTTGGTAACATCAGAAGTGACAGGCTGAACCAGCATACCCAGGCCCAGCACCAGAGCAATATTGGCAATATTTGATCCGATCAGATTACCCCACACAATTCCCGGGCTGCCGACAAGGGCGGCATCAACGGACACAATCAGCTCTGGTGTGGAGGTGCCGCCGGCAATCACAATTACTGTAACTGCGACAGCGGGAAGGCCCATCTGCCGTGCGAGACTGACCACACCGGGAATCAGAATGGAGCCGCCAGCTAGCAGCCCGCCCAGGCCCAGCACAGCATAAATGATAATCTCAGTCATTTCTGATAAAGTCCAATAGTTTTCTGGTTAAATTAAAGTTGAAAACGGCATCAACGCCGGGCGTTCTGCGTTGCGTTGGTACCTCAGAACTTGCCTTCAGGCAAGGTGCAATGAGCGCATTCTGGCTGTCCAAAATCTGAAAATTGCAGTGGATCTGCTGACCATGTTCTCAAATTCGCTTGAAGAAAATCCACATTTGGTAGACGATCAGAAAAATGGACGACTCAAAGAATGGAGGAATCTTTTGTTGGATATTGGTGATCGTATCTCAATCTATCAGCCTGAACAGGACGGGTTGACATTCCCTGAACTGCCTGTATTCGAAACTCTTGAACAAGAGCGTCAACATAGAAAAGAGCGACTTGTTGCGGCTTGCAGGGCATTTGCGCTTGAAGGATTTGATTATGGCTTTGCCGGACATCTAACGGTCAGAGACCCGGAACATACAGATCTGTACTGGACAAACCCGATGTGTGTTCATTTTGATAAGGTAAAATTATCCAATCTTATTCTGGTTGATCATCAGGGCGTGGTTGTGCAGGGCGATTACGCTGTTAACCGAGCCGGCTTTGTTCTGCACGCCAATGTGCATGAACAACATCCCGACATTATCTCAATGTGCCATGCCCACACTACCTACGGTGTGGTCTGGTGTGCAACTGGCCGGCCTATCGATCCGGTAACCCAGGATGCCTGTGCCTTTTTTGAGGATCATGTGGTCATTGGTGAGCAGGGCGGACAGGTCGCTGTCGAAAATCATGCCGGCTCTGACGTAGCAAAGGCCTTTACAGGTGTGAAAGCTGCCCTGCATCAAAATCATGGTCTACTGACAGCCAGCCGGCATTCCATTGAAGCGGCGGCATTCTGGTTCATTGCACTTGAACGGTGCTGCCAGCAACAGTTAGATATTGCGGCATCTGGTGTAGAGCCAATTTTCATCCCGCGGGATCGAGCCCTGTACAGCCGCGAACATGTGGGCAGTGAATATATCGGCTGGCTGCATTTCCAGACTATCTGGAATAAGCTGATAGAAGATCAACCGGATATGTTTGACTAGACAGGAGACGCGTTATGGAAAAAATAGGCTTTATCGGATTAGGGCGTATGGGCTTGCCCATGGCGGCAAATCTGGTCAGGGGCAATTATCCTGTCTGGGGGTTTGATACAGATGACCATCAGCTTGAACAGGCAGGCCAGAAGGGCTGCACCTTGTGCAGCTCTGTCAGCGCGGTTGTTGAAATAGCAGATATTGTCATCACTATGCTGCCCAACTCAAAAAGTGTGGAAGATGTTTATTTATCCTCTGACAGCGGCATTTTTCATCACGGAGACAAAGATATGCTGGTTATGGATATGAGCACGGTGAGCCCGGCAACAACTGATTTGGTTGCTGCAGAAGCCGCGGCAAGGCAGATAGAATTTCTGGATGCGCCGGTAGGCAGGTTGGCGTCTCATGCGGATGCAGGTGAATCGCTATTTATGGTTGGCGGTTCAGAAAAAGGTTTCAAAAGGGTTGAGCCCCTGCTTGCGCTCATGGGCAGTGACATCTTTCTCTGTGGCGGGGCAGGTGCTGGAACGCGGACAAAATTGGTGAATAATTTTCTGGCGATATCTTACTGTCAGATGAATGCTGAAGCACTGTCCTTGATGGAGACATTTGGGCTGAATCTGGAGAAGACGCTGGATGTGCTTTATGGCACAACCGCCACAAACGGTCAGCTCAAGGTAGCCTGGCCGGCAAAGGTTTTGTCAGGGGATACATCACCTGGTTTTACCATCGATCTGGCGCATAAAGATCTCAGCCTTGTTGTTCAAGCCGCTAATGATCAAAGTTTGTCTATGCCAATGGCCGCTGCGGCGAGAGAAGCCTTCAGCCTGGCCAGACGCCGAGGTTTTGGCTTGAAGGATTTCTCAGCCATGCTTGAACAGCATTGTGATTTGCATTCTCTGGACACGCCACGCCGTCATAAAGACTAAGCTGTCATTTGTCTTAAAGCGGGTCCAAACTTAATGCTCGCCGGAATCTGTTTTTAAGCTCANCTCCATCCAGAATTGGCAGGCTGCGAGGCACAGGCGCCGCGCTGACTTGCACGACTGCACATANTGGGCCGTTACCTGTCTGNAGCTGGTAAAGCAAATCGGCAAGCCCGGCTGCATCCTTAACAGTGCAGGTATATGCAAATCCGCAGGANNCGGCAACAGCGCTCAGATCAACTCCTTGCGAAGTATGACTCTGCTGCATACCTGTTTCTCCAAAATGGCCATTATCCAATACAATGACAGCCAGATTCTGTGGCTTGGCCACGCCAATGGTAGCGAGCGCGCCTAGCCCCATTAATTGTTCACCGTCACCGGTCAGAACAGCAATCTTCTGATCTGGGCGCGCCATGGCAAGACCGAGCCCCATCATAGCGGCCCCGCCCATTGCGCCCCACAGATAAAAATTTTTCGGATTGTCTCCTGCGGCATGTAAATCATAGGATGGGCTGCCCAGCCCAGAAATAAACAGATGCGCGAACAGGGCAGACTGAATTTTTTTCACAACGTCTCGTCTGTTCAACATCTGGCTACCACTTCTTTCTGCCCAGTAATTTTTGCGACATCAGCACAGCGTTTCTCTGCTGGCTGCTAAAGGCAGAAAACAGGGCTGCATCCACAGTCTTCAGCAAGCTGTCTGGATCCTCAACACAATAGGTGGTAAGGCCAATGGCCTCTAAACAGTCTTTTGTAGCTTGCCCCATAGGTACCTGCCAGGAATTGAACTCACCAAATTCGCCTCTCATGGTGACCAATGTTACAAATGGGAAGCTGCAGTTTGCAATGAGGGACATCATATTGATACAATTGCCGACACCGCTACTCTGCATCAGCAGAACAGATTTCTTCCCGCCCAGCCAGGCTCCGCAGTTGAGCGCAACTCCTTCTTCTTCAGTGGACAGCACGATTGTGGCGATTTCATCCCCTTTGTCAGCTTTTGAAATCAGCGCTGCATGCCCGGCGTCCGGTACATACGGCAATAAAGACACCTCATGTTTTATCAGAAGCTGATACAGCTGATCTTCCCAGTCGTTTCTCATCACAGGCCATCCTTTACCAGCGTCACTTCACGTCAGCCAAGCATAATTGAGACCAGCTCACAATGAAAATCGGGTAGATCTTTAGAAGACAGAGCAAAGAAATCACATATGCAAGCAGGAATGTTGCCCAGTCAGGACAGAGTCTTATCCACGTTTCTGCCTGACACCACTCCAGAAGCCAGAAACACCCCTGAAGAAACGATAATTACCCCTACGATTTTGACAAGCGATATGCTCTCTCCTAGAAACCAGACCCCGCCTAACATGGCTAGCACCGGTGTCAGCGCTCCAAAGGCAGCCGCTTGCGGTGCGCCGAGCAGCCTAACAGCCAGATTGAATAAAAGCAGCGCTAGAATAGCAATAATAACTCCTTGAAGAATTAGCATATAAAAAATTTCGTTCAGATTAGCCTGTGCAAACGGCACCTGTCCGGTTAGCAGCAATCCCGGCCCGACAAGTAGCGCACCCCAGAACAGACCTATTACAAGACCATGTATTGCGGTGATCCCGCTCTGCCGGTAAATCACCGCATAAAAAGAAAAAAGGCCTGCCCCGGCAAAAAACAGCAGATAGCCTTTAAAGACGGTAACATTCAGCGTGAACAGAGATGACCATAAGCCAACCATTAGTACACCGGCCAGGATCAGCCCCAATCCAACGAGAGCTAGATTTTTAGGCCGCTCTCCCGTGATAAAGAAAGCCGCTATAGCAGTCCAGATGGGGATCATGCCAGGGGCAAGCGCACCAGCATCAGAGGCTGGCGCGAACTGCAGCCCGCTGGTCACAAAAAACGGAAAAACAACGCTTGATCCGATTGTGATACAAAACACTCCAAACCAAGACTGGCCTTTTGGCCAGATTCCTAACTTTATCATAAAAGGTGACATTATCAGAGCGGCAGGCACCAACCGCAGAAACAGGATTTCCTGAACTGTGAATGAACCCTCAACGGCAAACCGAGTTCCAACCAGAAAGGCTGCCCATATCGAAACAGTTGCGATAGCGCAGAACAGACCAAAAATGAAGGGTTGTTTATGAATAACACAGACCCTTTCTTAGCGCTGTGGACGGTCTATTCTGGGTATAGTATATCACAGCAGTTACTCTATGTGGCGTCAGAACTCTTCTGCGTTTACCTATATTAAGAGTTACTTCTGTCAAAGGCCGCAGACAAGGATTTCTTGTTAAATTCTTTCAACTGTGCCGCTTCACGTTCTATCTCGTCTGTAATCTGATCTCTGTCTGGGTTACCGCCAAATCGCTTCTGGTCGCCCATATGCCGGATAAAGGNGGCAAACCGCTCTTTTGANACAGANANCAATCTATCTAACTCATCAAGGGGGNGGGCATGATCATCANCGCGCAGATCCAACAGCGGATAAGGTCGNTTGCCCCTAATCTGTAAGCTGGCAGACTGNCGCCCTCTTTTATCACCGCCTGCCGCTTCACCTGCCTGCATGGCGGCCAGNAACCTTTCAGCAAACATCAGATGTTCAGTTTTCAGATACTGTTCCAGAATGNCATCCGTCACAGCTTCTGATGCCAGCATATTGCCTGCTACAGACACATGGGCAGCGGCCCGGTGGCAGGCGACATCAATACAAGCCGAGCCAGTGTGACAGATGGCCTCACCAAGGCGGTTGACTATATGTACCTGGCGCTGGGCGGCGCCGTTATCTTTTTCTTTCAGCGCTGCTAGTGTGTTTTGAAGGCACATGCCCTGCCCGATAAGCTTTAACCCTTCATTTCCCCACATAGGGTTCACCAACGCCTGGCTGGCGATTGCACAATCCTGACCAAAATGCGGGATCAGCGCTCCCACAGCAAAAAACCGACTTGCTACAGCAATGCCAAACTGGCCGGTTTCAGGATCATGTGCAATGAGGGAAAAGGTCATGATAGCCTGCTTTTTTAACGCTTTTTGGATCTGCGGCCGGAAGGTGGCTGCACAGGAGCATCAATTTCAGCAGAGGCGCGTGGCACCACAGCCGCCTTCGCCATACCTGGACCGTCAAGCCCTAGATCCTTTGCTTCCAGGCGACGCAGCTCATCGCGCAGGCGGGCAGCTTCCTCAAATTCCAAATTGGCCGCAGCCTCACGCATCTGAACTTCTAGTTCAGCAATCACTGTCTTCAGATCTTTTTCAATCAGTGCCGTCGCACCCGCAACCCTCACATTAACATGGTCGGCCCGCTCATAAACCGAATCCAGAATATCATTAATCTGTTTTTTCACGGTCTGCGGGGTGATACCATTGGCTTCATTCCAAGCTTGCTGTTTTTCACGTCGCCTTTGTGTCTCGCCAAGCGCATAGGTCATACTGTCTGTAGTTTTATCAGCATAGAGGATGACTCGGCCATCGGCATTCCGCGCAGCCCGGCCGATGGTTTGGATAAGTGAGGTACGCGACCTTAGATACCCTTCCTTATCCGCATCAAGAATGCCAACCAGCGCGCATTCCGGAATATCTAACCCTTCGCGCAGCAGATTAATGCCGATCAGCACATCAAACACGCCGAGGCGCAGATCACGGATAATCTCAATCCGCTCCAGCGTGTCCACGTCCGAATGCACGTAGCGCACCTTGATCCCAGCTTCGTGCATATACTCGGTTAATGCTTCGGCCATTTTCTTAGTCAGAGTAGTGACCAGAACGCGTGTGCCAGCCTCAGCGGCGGCGCGGCATTCGGCGATGATGTCATCAACCTGTGTTTCAGTTGGCCGCACTTCACAGACCGGGTCAATCAGGCCAGTCGGG
>PADU01000051.1 GCA_002700485.1 SAR116 cluster bacterium
CTTAAGTGCTGCCTTTTAGCCGCCCACCATCTTCTCTCACTGGCTTAGAAACAGGACTTGTTTCAAATGATTGTGGAGATGAAACCTGACAAAAATCAGCCTTTGAACGGGCAAAAACTTCTCGCTCAACTTCATACCAAAAGGTGGGTGGGTCAAAGGTTCCACCGGCAATGCCAATCGTATCTTTTAGCGCCTCTAGAGACATTTTCCAAGAGACGTTTGTACCGCAATTTGCGCAGCGAGTTAGGACTACAGTATTGCCGCCCTCAGTGTCATAAGAATAGGTTTTAGAGGGAGCAACATTGAAAGTTACTTGGTCTGTGTTGAAATAGACAGAAATGCCAAACGCTGTACCAGTTCTCAATTGGCAATAACGACAGTGGCAAACAGCGGTTCGGGTTGGCTCGCCAACCGTTTCATACCTTAGTTTACCACAGAAGCATCCACCTTGATGTTTTTCATCCATTTCAAACAAAACCTTTACCCCAATTAAGTGGGAAGTAGCAGCGTGGATTAGCAAGCTTCAGGCCCGGGAAAGTCTATATATCTAATCTGATGCCATAGACATTGAGTTAGCTTCTGGACTTGGGTCACCTCCAGCTTCAGAAATCAATTCAGCGTCATTCTCCATATGGGTCTGAACTGCTTCCATAGTTGGTGTATGCATTACCACATGTATAGTATCTGGCTCATTCAAATCCTGACCACGGTATATGGTTTTGATACCGTATTTGGTGTTTCGCAAATCCTCTGAGCCATCAAAGGCTGCGAGCCAATGGTCATAACCTTTTGTGATTTTTCCTTTGATAATTAATGTCGGCATTTCAGTTGTCCTTATGGGTAAAATTAAATTTTAGTTTTCTTCGGACAAGGCGTAAACAGTATCTATACAGCCATGTTCAGCATTCCATGCTTTCATTTCATCAGTTGTCAAAAAAGCCTCCATCGCTTCAAAATCAAGCACGTTCATAACCATAATTGAATTATGTTCGTCTACTTTTGCAATTTGATAATCATCAACAAACTGTGACCATTTTGGCTCTTCCTCCATAACTTTTGTCTTAAAAACTTCAAAAGTGCATGTAAAAGTGGACCTTATACAAGTGTTCATTGTGTCCTCCATTTTAGTTTGATTTATGTTTTTCAAGTTCTGCTGATAACTCTGGCATAGAAATTAGTTCATCCTGGTCATCTCCAGATGAATGCACTACTACCCAAATACAATCGTTTTCACTTTGGTTAAAAGGCGCATGTGGTACATTTTCCGGAATAAAGATTTGTTCACCTTGTCTGACTAGTGTTTGATGTTCCAAATTATCTCCATGAAACAGGGTGCACTCTCCCTCTAACAAATATGCAATAGTTTCGATTTCTTTGTGAATATGGGGAACCGAGTGGACCCCTGGTGGCATAGGGAGAACATTCATACACACTTTTTGAGAGCCTGCAGTCTTTCTCGATACACCCGCATTGTAGGTAACGCCCTGTGCTCCCAGATATGTCTCACCAGGTTTTATCAAAGTAACATTTTTTTCTTTCAATTTGTCCTCCTAAAAATGATTGGCAAAGCAGAATTCAAGCCTCAATTCTTTATGCTTAAACAGCAATCTGAGAACGTCCTAAGAATATTGTTCTCAACCCGTGCATCGGCAATTGGGAGTGTGTGGGAATTTTATTGTTGAGGTCTGCAACAGATTGGGGGTTAATCTCTAAGGAAAGGTTCTGGAAAGTTGGTAAAGAAATCATCCTCAGAAATCATTGTCATTACACCAGATTCAACCACAGCACCTGCTTGCTTTCGTTCTTCTGTTAATTCTTCATTAGCACCAAACGCCTGAAATGCTTCCGTATCAGGAAATTTCATGATGGCGTGAAGTTTAGTTGGGTCATCTTTTTGTACTCCTGCAAAGAGCATCACCATTCCCAATTCATCCATTCGGTGTTTGTTTTTTTTCACCATTGATTTCCAAGTATCAAATCCTCTGGTGATAGTTATTTCACCTTTAACAATTATAGCCATTTCTCTATCTCCCTACTGTCACTCTAAACGGAGTCCTGTCAGTCTAAACTGGTGGCACCAGTCTCCATTTTAATCACTTTTCCGTCTTTAAGCATTGCAATAAGCATGACCGCCTCTCTGGTATCGTCAGGGTAAGACATAAAGCTATGCTCAACCAGAATATCAGCATTTTCATAAACGCAACGAGAGGATTCCTGAATGAACTTTTCGTTGGCCACCATCCCGCTCACCATCCCGGACCATTCTTCTTTAGAAAAAGAATTTCCTGATTTACGAAACACAACCGTGAAATCCTCATGGAGAAGGTTTAAATAAGCATCTACATCTCTATCTTGCATAGTTTGATTAAGTTTTTCGAACATCGACATTTATATATCTCCCTTATTTGAATATTGCATTTGTGCACGGTAAGGCTAGTCAGCTGATTCAATTATTCTAAAAGAAATAGCTAATCCGTTCCTCTGTGAAGAAGATTACATAATTGTTAGTCGATTAATATTGTTGTGCGTGCCTCGAACATTCGGCCCAGTTCGTGTGACCGCTCCACAATTGACTGAAAAGCCTCAGACATTCCAATTTTGTCCACCCCATCACCAAGAGCAACAAAGTTTTCAAAGAAATAGGCAACAATCAGAACATCCATTTTATGCGAAAACACTGGAACAACGGCGTTTACGTCAATATTCTCACCGGAGAAGATGTCACTGACTTCTTCCAACAAAGCAACCGCAGCCTTAAGGTTTCTTCTGTCCATCTCATAAGCTCTCTGAATGACAGCTTTCTTAATACCTGTTATTCCGCCATAAACATTCCTGAAAATATCTGGCCCTTTCATATCACCACCAGGAGCTTTAGCTCTCTCATCAAAAAGAGTTGCAAGCGCATTATCTTCAAGCATCCCATTTGCTGCTTTTGTTCCAGCAGCCATCGTATCAAAAAATCCATAAAGGTGAATGTCACCAGCACCCTCTCCTGCGTAAACCTGAGCAACTCTGGTCTTTGCCCCATGCGTTTCCATAATGGCACTCATTTTTTTTGCTCTTTCGATGACTAGCTGTGTCTTCCCTACATAAGGTGTTACAATTCTTCTTGAGATGAACATCTTTCCCTCTTTTAAACCAACCCGATAATACTTTACCATGCTGTAATATAAATGGTGATTTATAACAAATTTATTACATTTGCTTTAAATCAATAGCGCGCCGATAAACCGCCTTGCACGGGCTATCTAGCTTGCGCATGGGCGCATAGGGTGGGGCATGTGCCTGTATGTTGTTTACATCTGTTTATGAGGCTCAAGCCAAGAGAACAAGAAGAATGTGTCATCCATTCCTTTAGACACTCCATGAGAGACAGGCTTAGAGCCGTTCAATGCCCTTCGGACATGATTGACCAGATTGGTGGATGGATGACTGCCGGTGTTGGGCAAGGGTATGGAGAGGGATTCAGATTGAAAGAGTTATTGGTTTTGCAAAAGCAAGTCTATTTAGGTAAGGTTATAGCTTGTGATATAATTTCACTAGTGTAGAAAATTTGGAGCTTTGACGAGGAAAAATTATGCCTTGAGGAGATGGAAATCAAGTGAAGACAAGGCTTTCCTGTATTTAGAGGGACAGGACCTGATAATAGTCTTTCGCCCAAATTTCGAAAATCTCTCACGTTCCCACCAACACCGCAGGGACAGTTGTCAAAATGAACAACAGCACATCTACTAGCAAAACATACCGCCTACCAAAGGCCCCGTGGCCGCTACTTACTGTTCTACATTTCCGACCCACAAATTGAATGAAAGATAAATTTTTGCTGTTACCTTTATGATATAAGCGGGTTCAGTTTACTATCTTCATCCTGCTGGAGGGGGAATATGAAATATTATTTGCGCAAAGCGCTAATTACAATAATTTGGCTACTTTGCAGTTTTCAAGTTGCCCAACTCTGGCTAGACCCAACTATCATTGCACGAAGTAGCGTCATGGAATTAGCCCTGATCAGTATTGTGATGGTCGTAATTGCTGCTGCATTTCATTGGGGTACAACGCGTGCAATAAAGTTTTGACACGGTTTACAGCGGATACATAGTTTAAATCTAATACACAACTTGCGCAGTCATATCTGCCAGGCCTAAAATGAAAAATAAGAGTAAGGCTATTTGGCAGGATATAGTTTATGCTGATTTTTGATAAACCGTTCACACAGCAGGAATCAAT
This sequence comes from SAR116 cluster bacterium, assembly GCA_002700485.1. Taxonomy (GTDB): domain Bacteria; phylum Pseudomonadota; class Alphaproteobacteria; order Puniceispirillales; family Puniceispirillaceae; genus JADHLI01. The sequence goes on from PADU01000051.1 coordinate 4,228, forward strand.
ACCCGAACATGGTATTGCGCGTGCCGTTGAACTTATGCGTTCTGGCCGATTGCATCGCTATAATGTATCAGCAGACGAAACATCAGAAGTCAGTCTCCTCGAACGTGAATATGCCACCTATCAAGGGGTGAAATATTGTGTAGCAACGGCATCAGGTGGGCAAGCCATTCAGCTAGGTTTGCGGGTATGCGGTGTGCGTCCTGGCGATAAGGTTCTGGCAAATGCTTATACACTGGCACCTGTGCCAGGTGCTATTCATAATCTTGGGGCTGAACCTGTTCTGGTTGAAATTACAGATGACTATCATATTGATCTGAATCATTTGGACGAAATGGCCCGGCGCTCTAATTCACAAGTTCTTTTGCTTTCTCATATGCGTGGACATATTGCTGATATGGATACGCTGGCAAAGATCATAAAGAAACATAAATTGAAGCTTGTTGAAGATTGTGCACATACCATGGGAGCGAAATGGAGAGGAATCCGTTCTGGAAATTTTGGAGATGTGGCTGCGTTTTCGACACAGACTTATAAACATATGAATTCAGGTGAGGGCGGTTTTCTAACAACAGATGATGATGAGATGGCAGCCCGCGCTATTATTAATTCTGGTTCTTATATGCTGTATGAACGCCATGGTACTTTGCCTCCGCAACAGGCCTTTGAACATATCAAATTAAATACAGCAAATTACTCTTGTCGTATGGATAATCTGCGTGCCGCACTCGTTCGTGCACAGCTTCCGCATCTAGATGATAATGTTGCCCGGTGGAACCAGCTATATTACAGGTTCTATGCTCATCTGTCTGCTGCAGATGGTATTGATATCCCGGCACGCCGTCAGGCTGAATTTTATGTAGGCTCCTCTATACAGTTTCGGACAATAGGCTTATCAAAAGCCGAGATTCCCGCTTTTATAACCAGATGCGCCAAACGTGGAGTTGAACTGAAATGGTTTGGAGCTGATGCTCCTGCTGCGTTTACGAGCCGTTATGACAGCTGGGCCTATTTGGAAGATGTTCCGCATCTGCCGGCGACTCTTGCTGCTTTGGATAAAACAATTGATATGCGGATTCCGTTGACTTTTGACGGTGATGATTGTGATATCATTGCCAGCATAATCACTGATGAATTAAACCCTGTAGCCTTATGCTGAATACTACTGTAAATATTCATTTATCTTGAATGGTAATTTATCATGACAGCGCTGATTAATCAGTGTTTAAATTTTATGTAAGCCGGAACCTTCTTATAAGTTTAGGGGATGACATTTGACTTATCTTGCAGCAGGGATTTTCTGTGTAGTGTGGGTAGTAATCATTGCCTCAACGGGACAGCCGCTGATTTTCATTGATGCGGTAAGTTTGTTGGCGGTAAGCGCAGGTGCGGCTTGTTTTGCGCTGGCGGCGGACGAGGGCCAACGCTTGGTTCGGTTGGGACAAGGCGGGCTGGTTACAGGATGGGTGGCCTTTTTTGTAGGGCTTGTTCTTATAGCAAACAGCTTTCCCCCTGCTGAACTCAGTCTCTTAGGAAAACAGCTGGCAGTACTGTTTCTAGGGCCCTTATATGGATTTGTTTTGTTTGCTATTACAGGGTTGCTATCTAACAGTAGTATGAAAAGTCCAAAGGTTTAAAAAATGTCAATTATAGTTGGGTTAAAATTTCTGCACTATTTGGCTTTATTTCTAGCTGGAGGTCTTGGTGTTGCGAATGGATTGCTAGCAAAAGCGCATCAGATGGCTAGCGAGCCACCAGCACCACCTGTTCAACAGACGATGATGAAATTGGCGCGTCTGGGGCTTGTTGCAATCATTCTTCTATGGGTTACGGGCATTGGTTTAAGTTATCTACTCTACGGTGGGTTCGCGGTAGGTTGGGCCTTCCATATAAAGTTGCTTGGCGCAACAATTTTGTTGGGTTCAATATCATTTTTGAATTTTCATCTCACCTCAACCAGCAAAGTTGGTGCACCGCCCAACCCGTTTGTCATGAAAATCATCCCAATGATATCGCGTGGCGCTTTGGTTGTAGTTTTGCTAGGCATAGCCATTACCACGACTAGCTAGGCGGATTTTTTGCACTAAAGGCATCCAGTATTGGGCAATCTGGACGACTGTCGCCATGACAGGCTGAAGCAAGATGTGCAAGCTTTTCACGTAATCTTGTTAATTCGGTCAGCCTGTCTTCAATATCTTGAATTTTTTGCAAAGTGAGAGCCTTTACCGTTGCAGATGACCTGTTTTCATCTTCATATAGGGATAACAGTTCGCGGCATTCTTTTATACTGAAATTGAATCGTCTGGCACTTCCAACAAATTGCAGCTTGGCTACGTCACGCTCAGAATAATCACGGTAGCCGGTTTGCGGGTTCTGATAAGGACAGACCATACCGATCGTGTCGTAATAACGGACAGTTTTAACTGTTAAGCCAGCTTGTGTGGCGGCTTTGCTAATATTCATAAATTATTCCTTTACCTTCCCCTTAGTAGAGAGTCTAGTCATAATACAAAAGGGGGTTAAAAGTGGCAACATCAGCTCATAGTCTAGATATTCAGTGGAAATGCCGTCATACGTGGCGACAGGCATCTTATAACACATCTTGGTGTTTGTTGGGTTGTTCAATAGGCGATTTCGGAACCATTGCGTTTTTTCAGTTTGCCCAAATACCATTCCCAGTTTTTGGTATTATGACGCTTGCCATTATAAACGGCCTTTTGACTTCTATAATTCTTGAAACATTTATTTTGGCCCGTCAGATGGCGCTAAATTTAGCCTTCAAGACAGCAATCGGCATGTCTTTGATTTCCATGATTGCAATGGAAGCAGCTATGAATATCACCGATGTGGTCTTGACAGGGGGAGCAATTTTAACTTGGTGGGTCATTCCATTTATGCTGTTTGCTGGTTTTGTAACGCCGCTTCCCTACAATTACTGGCGACTAAAGGCGCTTGGAAAGGCATGTCACTAAAATGAAAAATTCCTTTTTATTGGCCGTAAGTGCTGNGTTACTCCTTTCGGTNTCTGCTTTTGCACATAAAGGGGCAACAGGCNTTNTCAAAGANCGCATGGANAACTTTAAAGCTAGTCAGNTGGCTTTNAAACAGATNTTGGCNGCTTCAAAACGCAATGATTTTGAGGNCATCGTCCCTCTTGCCAATCAGATAAANAACNGGGNAGANATAATGCCAACAAAGTTTCCTAGTGGAAGTGATGGACCGCCATCTGAGGCGGCTCCAGCCATCTGGATAGACTTTAAGGGATTCAAGTCAGCTGCTGAAGAAAACTTTGAAGCAGCCAGTTTATTGGAGCTTACTGCCCTTAACGGCGATGCAAAAGCAACGACCAAAGCTATCAAACAACTGGCAGGAACCTGAAAATCGTGTCATCAAAGTTATCGCTTGAACTAATGTATACTAAGTCACAAGGTTTTTCTAAATGATTAATCGTCGCCAGTTTCTAACAAGATTATCTGGACTNCCCATAATGGCCGCATTTCCGCTGCCCACAATAGCNGCGGGGCTGCGGCGATATCTGCTTATTGCTGCTCGAGTAGAGCATCCATTAGGCGGTTTAGATAAGCCTGTATCGCCCTTNTTCTTATATAATGGGGAATCACCTGGCCCAAAACTGACTGCGCGNAAGGGCGAAACTCTCGAAATTGACTTTCAAAATAGGCTTGACCAGCCCACGACAATTCATTGGCATGGCATTCGTAATCTAAACGAAATGGATGGCGTGCCCGATGTGACTCAGGCTGCCGTGGAACCTGGTGAGCAGCTTACCTATTCGTTTCCTGTCCGTGATTCAGGCACCTTCTGGTATCATGCACATAATCGCTCCTTTGAGCAGGTTGCACGTGGTCTTTATGGACCATTGATCATTACTGAAAGTGAACCTAGCGAGAACAGTCGTGATATTGTGCTGATGGCTGATGACTGGCGGTTGGATGCAGACTGGCGCTTTGATGAAGCCAGCTTAGGCAGCTTACATGATTGGTCACATGGTGGGCGTTTGGGTAATTGGTTGACTATTAATGGTCAAAGCCGTCCAGAAATTCCGATACCTAAAACAGGATTNGTTAGGTTACGAGTTATCAATGCGGCAAATGCCCGTGTTCTGTCTTTTCAGTTTTCGCGAAAAGCCCCTATGCAGATTATAGCTCTTGATGGAGCGCCCTGCACTCCGTTCGATACGGCTACACTTCGTCTCGGCCCAGCACAGAGAGCCGATATCATTGTCCAAGCTGGTCCAGACCTGGGCAGCCTTTATGAGGTCACGGGTGGCGGCAATTTTGAAGCTGCACGCTTTATCTCGAAACCAGTCAGCAAAAGTGTGCTAGAAAATATTTCTGCTTCTCCTTGGTATTCGTATCCAGATATTGAAGACGCCAAGCTCATAAATGTCCATATGCAAGGGGGCGCAATGGGAAATCTTACCTCAGCTGTATTTGAGGGGGAAGAAATGCCTATTCGTAAGCTTGCACTTGAGAAACAAAAATTCTGGGCATTTAATGGCCAAGTCGGCGGGTATGAACACCTTCTGGCTGATTTAAATTTAGGGGATACTGCAATCCTTCGCGTCTTCAATGATACGCGCTGGGAACATACTATGCATTTGCATGGTCATCACTTCTGGGTGAAATCAAAGGAATTTGGACAAGAAACTCATGAAGTCTTGCGTGATACCTATCTTATGGCTCCCGGAGAGACAGCTGATTTGGTATTTATAGCAGACAACCCAGGACTCTGGCTGTTTCACTGCCACGCTCTTGAACATCATGCTGGCGGCATGGGCGGCGTAATATCAATTAGCTAGAGGCTGTTCTGGCTACCACTTTTTACGGAATTGATTGAGTGCTGTGACGGTTGAACAGGAAAATCTTTAATGTCGCTATTGTCGTAAAATTTATNAATAAATCGAAATTNAGGTTTAAGNGAAAAATTTAACCTGATAATAATTTTTAGGCAAGTGAGAGTTCGAGCCATAAATAATGACTGATTATTTCANCTTTCAGAGTGAGGATCTGTTTCTCTCCAAATTTATTGCTATTGGAATTATTCATGCCCTGCTGACTTTTTTTGTTATAGAAGGTGGTTTGCGACAGGGGCGGAGGCGTGTCTTATTCTTGCCTGCCNCNGTGATAACTNGCCTTCTTCCAANCTTGATTTACAGGATGGGTATTGGGGNTNTTCTNGGANCTGTGATTGCCGTTCTATCCTCTGTGGGTCTAGCACAGTTGGGACCGCAAACTCTTCTAATCATCAATGCTGCGTTTCTCACTCTCTGGTATGTTGAGTGTACCATCTTGCTGGCTTTTGGTTTTTTTGCCAGACTTTTCGATGAAGAACTGCCTTTTGAAATCACACTCTTTATCAGCTTTCTTGTTATGGTAAATGCTGGTTATTTTACCCTGATGTTTTTAGTCTCGCTCTTACGAGCACCAACATTTATTTAGCTCAGCAAAGCTTTTGCGAAGGATTGAATAGGACATGGACACTAATGTAACGACTTGTGAAATTATTTCTGCGTCTGAGCGGGCATCTGAATGGAAGAAATCATTTATTTGTGCAAATGATGATTTACATCAGGCAATGCTTGAATCGCCTTTAGCGATATTTGTTTATGCCTTTGGCGTTTTATTGATAATGTTTTTGGTGCAGCGCGCTGCGCGCCCTAATCCCTACGCACTGAAGAAAAAGCCAAAATCAAACCAAAGCCAGCACAAGGATACTTGAGTTAAATGGCTTTAACGTAACAAAATGAAGCATTCTAGTTCTGTTTTTTTGAGAAGATGCCGCAAAAGAAGAAGGAGCTGCAAACAGCTCCCTCAACGAAATTTTATTTAAATCCTCAGAANTTTAGTGAAATGTCGCGGTGTTTAGAGCGGCATCGNGATATCTGCGGCACCAAATAGTCTGGTAGCCGGTCTTGCGCACGCAGGCCAATNGTCATCCGAACGTCCTCTTCGAAGNCCTGTAGAANAGGGAGCACTGCAGGGGCCGCAATTTTGCGCCAAGCCAACTCTTCATCTAATTGAATGATGGCCTCATCAATTTGCCCCATGCCTTTTTTAGTTTTTTCTTTATTCAGTGAACGACGGGCCTTACNCATTAATGACTTAACTGCATTGATACCAGCAACATCGTTGAACAAAGCAATAGATTCACTCTTTATTAGTTCAGCTGCTTCTTTTGAATCCATCTTTGAAACCTTATCACGAAGTTCGATGAGTTTTGGTTTAATGCGCTCAAATTCTGGGCCAGACTGTATTATCGATATGGCTTCAACTATACCATTATAACTGTCATCCATGCCGCGTCTGTATTTTCTCTCTGCAGTTGTCAGCACCTTCACTTTTGACTGATAAACTTCTGCAATTTTGTCCCAGTTTGCGGGTATTTTAGAGAGTAGCTCTTCTTTTTTCAGCTTTAAATTAGCCATCTTCTCATCAATGGACTGATGCTCTTCAATATCATCTGTGGTTTGTCGCATTGATTTGAGGCGCTTTAACCGACTGTCGATTTTACGGACGTCTCGCTCAATTTCACGAACTGGTGTGTGAAGTGCGGCATAATCTTCCTTTGCAAGCTGTAGGTCGTCTTTTGCACCAGCAACAGCATCCAGATTTGTATAAAGGCCTGATGCCGATTTTGTTGCGTCCTCTATGCTTCCCTTGAGCTTCTTTGGCAAGTTCGACAGATCAGCTGATTGTAAAGCGGATAGCGCAGCTTCAATTTCTGTTCGCTGTTCAGCAAACGCTGTTGCCAGATGGTTTTCAACGCAATAAGTTAGTCGCGGGTTCATTGGCGGTGGTGCATTGTAAGAGGATAGGTAAAACCGGTTAGGTAGATAATTCACCAGTGATGGGAATGCGCCCACTATACCTAGAGCGATCAGTTGCAGTATAATGAANGGAACAACACCCTTATAGATCGAGATGGTTTTGATCGCTTTTGAAGCAACACCGCGAAGATAGAATAGCGCAAAGCCAAAGGGAGGCGTTAAGAAACTCGTTTGAATATTCACGCCAATCATTACACCAAGCCAAACAGCTGTGATATTCGCGCTTGGGTCTGCCAGCAAAATTGGCGCGACAATGGGCACAACCACAACTGCGATTTCAATGAAGTCGAGGAAAAACCCTAATATGAACATAACCGCCATAACAACGATGAATTGTGACCAAAATCCACCAGGAAGGCCTTGTAAAAAGTCACGTACGTATTCCTCACCGCCAAAACCACGGAAAGCCGCGGTCAACATAGCAGCACCGAGCAAAATGATGAAAACCATTGACGTGGTTTTCGCGGTTTCTATCATTACCTCGTTCAAGGTGTTTTCTGTTTTAAAGGTACGCCATGTTGACCATCCTATGGCAAAAACCATTANNGAGGCCGCAATTACTGCGAGAGAGACAGGAACATAGGCTTGAGTNACTGCAATATTTTTTACGTTCAAATCAAAATTGGATATCAAAAAATAAATACATAANATTGCAAAAATTGCTGTAGCTGCAGGGTATAAAGCGCCTNTTTTGCCTTCATAAAGCTTATATCCGGCCATGATTGTTGCACCTATGGCTCCAATAGCACCCGCCTGATTTACCGTCGCTATACCCATGATAATTGAGCCAAGAACTAAAAATATAAGTACTAACGGAGGAACAAGTGAAACCATTACTTTGTAGAAGAATTCACGTGTAAAACCGTCAGGGTTTGGAACAGCGGGCGCCATTTTTGGTCGTATTAAAGCCGTTCCAAGAATGTAAGCAAAATAGACAAGAACTAGAACAATNCCAGGCAGAAAAGCGCCCAAAAACATGTTTCCAGCTGATGTAGATGTCACGTCAAAAGCTGACGGCATTGTAAACTCACCAGTCGCGTTTTTATATAATGCTTGTCGCATAGCAGAGGCCTGGTCCGAAGCAGAACCAAGTTGGTCAGCCAAAATAATCAAAACAATCGAAGGTGGAATAATTTGTCCAAGCGTTCCAGACGCACAGATTGTTCCTGTTGCTAGAGATGGTGAATACTTATTCCGCATCATTGAGGGCAGGGAAATTAGCCCCATAGCAACCACAGTTGCGCCAACAATTCCAGTTGTAGCCGCCAAAAGTGCGCCCACGAATACGACTGAAATACCAAGCCCACCTGGCACAGGACCAAAAAGCCCAGCCATGGTCATCAGCAGGTCTTCAGCGATACGAGAACGCTGAAGCATAATACCCATAAATATGAACAGAGGGATGGCAATTAATGTATCTCGTTCAAAGTCATAGTAAATCGCTCGGAAATTCATAATCCCAGCGGAGAGCCATTCGATTGGGCCATCTTGATGGAAAAATGCTTTAGCATCACCAAACAACAACAATCCTGTGATAGCTGCTAAACCAATCGATAAGATTGCAGAACCAGGAAGTGCGAACGCAACTGGGAAACCAAACCCGAGCGCGGCCATCATCAGCAAAAAGAGCAAAAGAAGAAAATAGAGTTCCATGTATAAAGTACCTTTTACCCTAATTAGCCAGAATTTGTTTCTTCTGACTGTTCCATTTTATTTAATTCGTCGAGCATGAAACTTGCGAACTGGAACAGCATTGAGACAGCAAAAACTATGAGAAAACCAGACATCAAATACTTCACATACATTCCAAAGCCTTGCTGAGTTACTTCAAAATTCAATAAAGCTAAATTGAATGGTGATGATTCACTCCACAAACCTCGTGTTAAAATTACCCAGCAAAGCGGTAGTCCCAAAATTAGAGAACCATAAACATTAACCAAAGATTTGAGGCGATCAGAAAATCCTGCATAGATAACGTCAACTCTCACATGACCATCGTTAACTAATGTGTAAGCACTTGCGAATAGAAATAAAGCTGCATACCAGAATCTGACTAGATCACCCATAAATGCTTGTTCATAGGAAAATATGAAACGAGTTATAACGATTAACAATTCGCCGAAGACTATCAAGCTTGCCAGCCAGATAAAGTCAATACCTCGTCTAAACAACGCGATAATGGTGCCTAAGACAATTAAGGGAATGTGAACATATATCCCGCGATAGGAGGGTTTTCCGAGTGATAAAGCCAAATCGTCACCAACAATTGCTGGCAATAAATTTTCAATTCTGACAAAAGATATAGCTGCGTCTGCTATTCCCACCAGCATTACGGACCAAAAAGCAGCTGAAATAACTAACTCAGCGGCTAACTTCATTCCTTTTGAGTTCCTTGGCTTGCCGTCTAATTTAAATATCACGTAAGCTGGCCAAGCCAGCGCCCCAACATACATTAAACTTTGAAAAAAACCTAAGATGAGGGCAAACACTGAATAATCTTTGGTGGAAAAATCCAAATCCGCACCAAATTGATTTAAAAAACCGTACAGCCCTGGGAGTTCAAAAATATAAGTTAGAAAATTATTTAATACGAACACACCACCTGCTGTGGCACTTGCTACAGCTGTATAATGCAGCATGTGTCTTGTAAAAATATTCTTGTCCATTGGTCACTCTTGAAAGACAAAAGAAAACTACGAGGCTGAAACGCCTCGTAGTTCATTTATTTGGACGACTTAGATGTCGTAAATGCGGTTACGCTGGGCGAGGTATTCACCGGTTGTTGTACCCAACCAGCCCCCAACCTGCTTCCGCGCATCCATGCAGCTTTCGTGAATCCGATTTGCCAAGTCTGAATGTGCCCGAGCCTCCTCAAAGACTTCGTCAGCAGCTTCGGCCATTGCATCCCACACATCGTCATTGAATGACCGGATTTGCACGCCATGCTCACTTGTCAATCTTGCAAATGCTGGTCCAGAATTACCGTCGTACTCTGCCATCATCTGTTCGTTCTCTGCAGTCGCGGCCGCTGAAATGATAGCTTTGTCAGTATCTGACAGATCAGCCCACCACTTGGCGTTGAAGCCCGCAGCGATCATTGATCCTGGTTCATGCATGCCAGCTGTATAGTAGAACTTAGCCGCTTCATAGAACTTCATAATCTCATCGTTCCATGCGCCAACCCATTCTGTCGCATCAATAGCACCAGAAACGAGGTTCTCATAAATCTGGCCACCTGGCACTGTAACTGGTGAGCCGCCAAGCTTACCAATAACATCACCGCCCAGCCCTGGAATACGCATCTTCAGACCATTGAAGTCGTCTGGAGAGTTGATTTCCTTGTTGAACCAACCACCGGCCTGTGTGCCTGTAGAGCCAGCCATGATTGCTTTAAGGCCGAACTCGCCTGCTAGCTCATCCCAGAGTTCCTGTCCGCCACCATGGCGTATCCAAGCATTCATTTCCTGGTATGTAAGGCCGAAAGGAACAGCTGTGAAATANCCATAACCTGGGTGACGGCCNTTCCAGTAATAGTCAGCTGCATGATAGCCTTGAGCATTNCCAGAAGCGACTTCATCAAAGCTATCAAAAGCTCCAACNCTNTCACCGGCTGCATAATAGCTTACTTGAATGCGGCCGCCGGAAATATCTTGGATTGTTTGGGCATATCGCTGCGCACCTGTTCCCAATCCAGGAAAATCGCGTCCCCATGTTGCGACAATTGCCATTTCAATCCGCTCTTGNGCNANCGCNGGNGTNGCCAGTGGNGCNGCAANTGCCCCAATNGCTGCNCCCNTCACAAAAGANCGTCNNTTAATTTTTGNCATGTTTTCCTCCGAAACTTANACTCATTGNTNTGNNGATAACAATAGTTTTAGAAACAGNGTTCGGCAAGCCTTAAAGNTNTGNATNTTATCCTNNGNCNANAATTTTGATCACNNNTGTTCANAATAGAGTAAAATTNNGTNTCATTATGTTNAGNTGNNNCTGACTTTGCGTTNACGCTCNTTTATCNNGNNAAGGGTNGATTTTTGNGTTGANGCCTNTATTTTGNTGGTNATGATGTGGNCNGGATCNNNAGCTGGNNGTCACNNCCAGTTNNANAAGGGNCTTANANATATGCNAAANCANTTTCANNTAANAAAAACATGTGTCGATATTGTNGATGTATCNGTTACNCTGTTNAANATAATGATNCCNACCCTGATTCTNGTNAANATNCTCGAAGAAATNGGTGTTGTTNTGATACTGAACCAGATNATGGCNCCNTTAACATCCTTAATGGGTCTTCCTGTGGAAATGGCGATTGTGCTGACCACCACGATGCTAACCAACCCTTACGCNGGATTGATTGTGTTTTCTAATCTGCCGATTGGTGATGAGTTTACAGTTGCACAGGCAACCATCCTGGCCAGCTTCATGTTGTTGGCGCATTCTCTACCTGTTGAGGTTCTGATTGCCCGTAAAAGCGGTGTCAGAGCGCGGATGAGCCTNTTTGTAAGAGTTGGTGGCGGCCTTTTGCTGTGTGTGATTTTGAATTTCCTTTTTCAGGCAACCGGGATGCTCTCAGGTTCAGCTCTTGTCACACTGCCACAGCTTTCTGCCACAGTTGGCATTCAGGATTGGGCCATTGAACAGGTTAAAGCGCTGCTTTTTGTTCAAACCGTCATTATTTTGCTGCTGTTTTTCCTAGAAGGTCTGCGTATCATTGGGGTTGAGCGACTTATCAAGCTGGCGCTTAGTCCTTTTTTGCGCTTCATGGGGGTTGGCGATAAAGCTGCGACTATTGCTGTTGTCGGGGTAACACTTGGGCTTGGCTTTGGCGGCGGTCTTCTGATCAAAGAGGTTTCATCAGGCAACATTCCCAAAGAGGATGTTTTTGGCGTGCTGAGCTTTTTAAACCTGTCTCATTCTGTATTTGAGGATACAGCTGTTGTGATGCTTTTGGGCCCGAGCCTGTTCATCGTTTTGGTAGGGCGGATAATTTATGCAGTGTTATTTGTATTTATTTTGATGAAATTTGCTGCATCTCTGTCAGAAGAGGTATGGAAACAGCATCTAACAAATGCCAACATTCCAGAACAGGCTAAATTAGCCTAGGCAAAGGCAGTACAGGAGCCATAAAAATGTCATCTGTTTTGTCCAAATACCCCGTCATTGTCGCTAATTCATCGGTGCATGGTCAGGGAGTTTTTGCAACACGCACCATTTCTAAAGGGGAAGTCATAGAACGTTGTCCCTATATTGTGATTGATGATGATGACCTAGCCGATATCAATAGGCTTCAAGACTATCTGTTCACCAGCCCTGATCAGCCGGGAGACTATCTATGTGTTTTGGGTTATGGCATGATGTACAATCATAGTGACAAGCCCAATGCGGAATGGGAAATAGATGAAGATGATATTCAGTTTGTTCGTTTCACTGCGCTAAAACCAATTGCTGATGGTGAAGAAATTTTCCAAAATTATGGAGATGAATACTGGGCAACGCGTTGTGATAATTAATCCGTATGTGGGTAATATTATTTTGACAAAGTCTCTTGCCGATAGAAAACATTTTCAGGTGATTTAACAGTTTTAAAGGTCCACCAGATATTTGAAAATGATATTTTATGCATCATTGATGTTCACGATTTTTCATCAGATGTTTCAAAATTAAATTTTTTGAATCAAGTTAGTTTTTTATGATTTAAGTTTTGAGCTGGTGAAACTGAGGACTAAATAATTAGTTCAGTTTTGCGATAAACTCTTTGAGATTTAATTGTGGGCGTGCACCGAAATGACAGATTATCTCGCCTGCACATAAGCTAGCTAATTCTGCGGATTTCAGAATTGATGCTCCGGTTACACGGCCAAAAAGATAGCCGGATGCAAATAGGTCACCTGCCCCTGTAGTATCAACAACTTCACCGTAGGGCATTGCAGGAACACTGACCTGTTTATCCTCTTCCAAGATATCTGCCCCGGCTGCACCTTTAGTCACGACTAATTCATCAACCCAATCAGAAACAAGCACAACTGAACCATGCACATCTTTTTGTCCTAAGCTGATAATTTCATCTTCATTGCAGAAAAGAATGGATACATGATTTTTAACGAATTCTTTAAGTGCTTCAAAATGCCGTTCTACACACCAAGAATCTGATAGTGACAGGGCAAGCTCAGCGCCACTTTGCGCAGCAATTTCTGCGGCACGGGCAAAGATCGATGGCCCTTCGGGCGCATCAAACAGATAGCCTTCGAGATAGATAATCTTGGCCATGGTTTGCTCAGGCAAATGGCTAGCATTCAGATGAAGAGAAGTACCCAGATACGTATTCATTGATCTGATCTTATCCGGTGTAATCAGAATCATTGAACGTGCAGTTGCTGGGCCGGTTTTTGCTTGCTTACCAGCAAAGCTGACCCCGCCACTTTCTAAGTCGCTGATAAAGCTGTCACCGACAGCATCAGTTGCAACCTGGCCTGAAAAGACGGCTTTGCCACCCAGACAGGAGAATCCATATGCGCTGTTAGCAGCAGAGCCACCAGATTGCTCAGTTTTTTCAGGCATATTGCTGTAAAGATATAGAGCTCGTTCTTCATCTATGAGATTCATCCCGCCCTTTTCGATGCAATGTTCTGTCAGGAATGATTCATTGCAGGAACTCAGCACATCCATAATAGCGTTTCCTACAAACAAGACGTCAATATTTGAATTTTTCATCTTTTAATTTTCCTTGCAGGCTAATGAACACCTAATTTCCCTATTGTTATACTCGTTTACTAAAAAAGTTGTTGCTGTGTAAATTCAATTTAAACTTGCGCATTACACCGAGCAGGTGATAACCAAAGCAAAGTTGAGTAAGACTTAGTCGAAACCCTCAAAAAATATTGTGATNCTTTCCAGATGAGTATGAGATCAGTNGCATTTTTATGTGGAGGAATTGGCGACCAACTTCTCCATTTCTCGCAGCTTCAAGCTTTAACCTCCTTATATTCATCAAAGATTGATATTTATTGCCAGCATCCTGCAATTATCAAAGCCATAATTTTGGNAAGCGAATGGGCCGGAAGTGTGACAGACATCAACCCGTTTAAAAAAATTATTAATTTACAAAAATACAAAGATGCAGTGCGAGAATTGCAACAAAGAAACGCTGATGTGGCGGTGATTTTTCATCCCTCCACGTCATTTAAGCTCGCTGCACATTTTGCAAAAGTTCCGCAAAGGATAGGATTTTCCTACAGTTGGCCAGACAAGTTATTTTTAACTGAAGATTTGGTAAANCAGGGAAAGNAAACTGAGACTGAACAGCTCTGGGGGCATCGACCATTCGGTGGGTTATTTGATAGGTTTCTGCTGCAACAAGAAATTGATCCAGTAGGAACGACCCCAATAAAGCCACTTGAATTTCAGAGAAAATTTTATCAGGAAATGTTTGCCGCATATCCAAGGCCTCATATTATTACAACTCTTTACTCCCAAGACAAAGGCCGATGTTGGCCATTTCTTCGCGCGGCCGACTGCCTTTCGAATGTTGTAAAGCAACATGGCGGAACAATTTTTATAAGTTCAGGTGATGATGCGCGCGAAATGAACGCAGAATTTTTANATCATTGGCCGGAAAGTTTACCTGCACCAGTCGATGTGAGGCGCGTAACTAGTGAAATAAAAAATGAGCTAGGNCTATTTCATTTTGCTGACCTGTTTTTAGGTATAAACAGTTTTACGGCTAATCTCGCGATGAATTGTGACCTTCCATCTATTATTCTTTTTCACAAANGGTCATACATGCTAAATTATAGAAAAAATTCAATTGGTTTATATCCACTAAAAGGGACAGAAATTGAAGATATCTGTAATGAGGATATTAAGGAAAAAATTGATGTATTTTTAGGGCAAAAAAAATGAATAAATTAAAATTACATCTCAATAGCTAGAAGTGTTTTGATTTTAACGCTCTGTTCATAAAGTTATGGTTTTGATATGACTACTCCAAGATTTAATTTGAGTCAGAAAATTCGTTGGGTGCGTCTGTTAATTAAGGGTTTTTTCAGCTCTTTCGAAAAAGATACAGCAAATGCTATTCTTCAGATGTCGGACGCAAAAAATCCGGTCATCCTCGACATTGGTGCAAATATAGGTCTGTTTACAAAAGCATTTGCACGATCAAGTCGCATGCCAAAGCGCATTATCTCAGTCGAGCCATCAACTTATGTTTATGAAATTTTGAAGCGTGTGTCGCGCAACTTGCCGAATGTAACCTGTTTTCAAGTGGCTATTTCAGATGCAAAGGGGTTTGTGAATTTGAATATGCCAGTAAAACCCTCTGGCTCAATAAGGGTAGGTCTTTCACATATAGGAAAATCTGAGCAGAAAGAGCAGCTGATAGAAAAAGTAAAGACTAATACGCTTGATGGTTTCATTGATGAAAATGTTAAAGAAAAAATCGATATTATTAAAATTGATGTGGAAGGTGCAGAAGGCTTGGTCTTAAGTGGAGCACGTAAAGTGCTGCAAGAGGATCGCCCGATTTGGTTTGTAGAAATATCTGATTTTGGGAACCGGTTTAATGGCCGTGCAGAAGATATTTTCGAAGATTTCCTCGCGTTGAATTATGAGCCGTTCATCTATACTCTTGATGGTCGTTTTGAAAAGAAAACCATGCTTGAAACAGGAAATAATTATCTTTTCATTCCAGAAGAAAAAATTAAATCTGAGTTCCCCTGTTAAAAAGTAGCAAGCAGAAAATTTTATCAGTTGTTTGAAGACTGTTTTGCTTTACAAATACGCTATCACTGCTAAAACCACTGCGTATCGGGTATTTCCGCGGAGTAGCAATCAGCTGCTAACAGTCGCCTGTCTGGGCAAAAACAAAGGCTAAAACAATGACTATTTTTGCTGCAGCGCATCCGCACCTTGCGGAGGCTCTGATAAAGCGTGGTTTTGTCACTATGACAGATGTTCAATCAGCTGTTCTCTCTGACAGCTGTCACGAACAGGATCTTCTCGTTTCGGCGCAGACAGGCTCAGGAAAAACAGTCGCCTTTGGCTTGAGCATGGCTGACCAGTTGCTTGGGTCTGATGCTGAAAACGCTCTTCCGTCTCAGCCAGCAGCCTTGATAATTACTCCCACTCGTGAGCTTGCCCTTCAGGTTAAAACAGAATTGGATTGGCTATATGCTAAAACAGATCTTGTTTTAGCATCTGCTGTTGGCGGTATGGATATCCGCGCCGAACGCCGAGCGTTGTCAGGCCGTGTTGATGTTTTAATAGGAACACCAGGGCGGCTTGTTGATCACCTGAACAGAAATAGCTTCGATGCGGATAATTTGCGTGTTGTTGTTCTAGATGAAGCTGATGAAATGCTAGATATGGGGTTTCGCGAAGATTTAGAAACCTTACTCAAAGCAGCACCAGAACAGCGGCGCACATTGATGTTTTCTGCCACTGTGCCACGAACAATTGCCGCGTTGGCACGCAGATATCAGCGGGATGCAGTGCGTGTGGAGACCATCTCTGCAGAGGAACAACATCAGGATATTGCCTATCAGGCCTGTTCAGTGCGGTCAGCAGATCGTCAGAACGCGATTATTAATCTGCTGCGCTTTCATGATGATAAAAAAGCTGTTATTTTCTGCGCCACTCGGGCGTCAGTCTCTTATCTTGCCACACGGCTTTCTAATCGCGGATTGTCTGTAGTTGCTTTGTCTGGAGATTTAAATCAGGCAGCTCGAAATCAGGCGATGCAGGCTATGCGGGACGGACGGGCGCGTGTCTGTGTAGCAACTGATGTTGCTGCCAGGGGGATTGACCTACCGAATTTGGATCTCGTTATTCATGCTGATCTCCCGCGTACACAAGATGTGTTACTCCATCGCTCCGGACGGACGGGCCGGGCTGGCCGCAAAGGCACAGCCATTATCGTTGTGCCAGATAACACTTATCGCAAAACACAGAAGCTTTTGCAGCTGGCAGGGATAACAGCAGATTGGGTTAAGGCCCCAGATGCAGATANTATCCGTGCACGTGACGATGAACGCATTTTGCAGAATGCNGANCTGACAGCACAANCTGNCGAGAANGAGACNGAACTGCAGAANCANNTAACTGCTTCATTCAGCGCTGAACAGCTTGCTCTGGCCCTTATTCGCCAGCATCGTCGTGATTTGACGTCACCTGAAGAACTGGGTGAAGCAGGTGATATGAACATGGCAGGTGAAGTAAAAACTTATCGCTGGCTTAGCCTGTCTGCTGGTAAAGGTCAGGATATACATGTACGAGGACTGCTCTCCCTTCTATCTGGACGTGGTGGTGTTAAAAGTTCAGATGTTGGCGATATTTATCTTCATCATTCTGAAAGTCATGTTGCGATTGCTGAACCGGCTTTAAGCAGATTTTTGGATCGGCTAAAAGATGGCCATCTAACAGATGCCATAAAGGTAACACAGATTGACAGCCCAACCATTCCAGAGGGCAGAGATAAAACAAAGCGGAGGCAAAAGAAACCTTCTTTTGGTCAGAAACGCCAACGCAGAATATCCGGCTGGAGGCCTGATGATAGAACTGAAAGACCAGAGCGTTCCGGCCCAAAAAGGCATAAACCTCTCAGTGAAGAGAAATCATTCAATAAGAAAAAACCTATTCGAAAGGATAAGTCAGAACAGTCTGGACAGGCAGACAAGACTTTTAAAGAAAAAAAGAAACGGCGAAAATTGCCTAAATCAGATAAATCAGAAAGACATTATAGGGAAGAGAAACAATCAAAGGCAGGTCAGACCCTGTCTATTCCCAATAAGGGCAGAAAACCCCACAAGCCAAAGCAGGGTGGCTTTAAGCCGGTCAGACGAAAGTCACCACGCTAAGCAATAGAAGATCTCTTTGACAGTTTTTCGCAGGATGGCAGACTGGTGCGAAACAAAGATTGACAGCCTAGATCGCTTTGAACGACTATTATTTGAGGAAAGTAGTGTTAACAGCAAAGAAGGAGGTGGTCGGATGTCTAGTGTTATTTCATGGTGGACGGATCAGAAAAACAGGAATGCTAGAGGNTTGGGGCAGTCCCTGTAACCTTTGCGAACTGTTTGCGGCCTTCTTGTTGCTGAGATCAGGTGGACAAGACTGCCTCTGGGCGGGCCAGCCAGTTAACAACACGAAACGTGTAAAACACGGAAAAAGAGATGCTTCAGCGCATCTCTTTTTTGTTGTTCAACGAGTAGCTTCTGGGAACCGTTTGTTCAGAGCCTGTACTATCTGATCAATGAATTTTGCTGCGGCTACAGATAAGACACGTCCTTTGCGCTGCACAAGATGCACAATGCCCGGAGGAACATCCCGTTCATCGATGGCAATTGATTTTAGTCCCGTTACAATTTGGGTATTTTCCTCAAAGCTAAGGGGAATCCCAAAGCCAATAGCATTTTCATTGCGAATATAATCTGAAATAAAATTTGGCTCATCAGTCTTTATCACAGTCTGCAGATTCGCGGCTGTGCGCAACCTTCCAACCTCCAGCATNGTTTTCAAGCCGCCTTCAGATAAAGGTGANATAATCGGCCAGGCTAAGCAATCCTGAAGTTTTAGGATCNGTTGTTCNGCCAAAGGATGATCCGCATGAACTAGTGCAAAAAGGGGTTGTGATACAGAAGCTACAATATCCAGATCAGAAGGCAGCACGGAGTCAAAGATAAAGGCCATATCTATTTCAAAATTCATTAGTGCGGTCAGGCTTTGTTCTGGAGTCTGACGCAACACATCAAATTGCACCGCTTGAAAATCTTGACGGTACTTCGCGATCTGCCCTGGNAGGAAGGATGNNANAATCTCNGGNCCTCCACTNATGATAACGTGACCACGACGCACNCCAGANAGATCTGAGATTTGNGAGAGNACACGTGACAAATCGGTCATTTGGCTGCGTATATGTTGAATAAACAACTCGCCAGCTGTATTCAACCTGACGCCGGAAGGAAGGCGCTCAAACAAGGGTGTACCTACCTCTTCTTCGAGTGCCAAAATTCGTCGGTTTAGTGCGGTAGAGGTAATATTCAGTTTCTCTGATGCTTTCCGTATCGATTTTTCTCTTGCTACTACATCAATGTANCGCAGATGGGTCAAATGGCGCATATNTTTTGCTCCTGTTCGTGAAGTCCTTTGCTTTCAGTAGACAAGAACAGCCCTCCTGCATTGTTCATAACGCCTTGTGCTTAAAGGTCAATAGACGATGGTGCAAAAAATGCATCACGATGAATAAAATGCAGCACAATATTTTTTCACAATGGTCTGGTAACAACATTTCATAAATTCTCAACACTTGCACGAAAAATGGGATTTCAGTTTTTCGACGCATCGATGGGAACCGTGTAACAACACAAAATAGAGGACGCTATGAAATATATCATTGCAATCATTCAGCCAGGAAAGCTTGATGCCGTCCATGAGGCTTTGGGCGTGATAGGCATTTCCGGAATGACCGTTAGTGAAGTTCAGGGATACGGGCGCCAAAAAGGAAAAAGCGAAGTGTATCGCGGAGCCGAATATGCCGTGAATTACATACCAAAAATCAAAATCGAAGTTGCAGTAGAAAAAAAGGTGGCTGAGGACGTTGTGGCTGCCATTAAGACCGCCGCTGGTACTGGCAAAATTGGTGATGGAAAAATATTCGTGCTGTCACTCGAAGACGCAATGCGGATACGGACAGCTGAAACAGGCGCAGATGCGCTCTGATTTAATCAAGTATATTCAAGGAGCATTAAAATGATGCGTTTAATCAAAATTNTCACTCCCTTGGTTGCCGGGCTTTCTATTCTCAGCACACCAGCAATGGCCCAGACCGTGCCTGAACATGGGGTTTTCGTACTAAATTCACTTTTGTTTTTGATTGGTGGATTTCTGGTTATGTTTATGGCNTGNGGCTTTTGCATGCTNGAGGCTGGATTGGTNAGAGCCAAGAACACAACTACACAGTTGACCAAAAATATCGCTTTATTCTCAATTGCAGCGATGGGTTATTATNTNNTNGGTTATAATTTAATGTACCCANTAGGNGATTGGGCAGTTGATGGTGTTCTGTCNAACTTGTTNCCNGCNATAGCNGTGATGGAGGCNGTTGGAGTGACAGCTGACGGGGCAGATGACATNTCATATGCTTCNACAGCGTCAGACTACTTTTTCCAATTGATGTTCTGTGCCGCAACAGCATCCATTGTGTCTGGAACNGTTGCTGAGCGNATCAAATTGTGGCCTTTTTTANTCTTCACACTCATTCTGACCGCTTTGATTTATCCTTTCCAAGCAAGTTGGAAATGGGGTGGGGGATTTCTTGATACACTCGGATTTCTTGATTTTGCAGGCTCATCGGTTGTGCATTCTGTAGGTGGGTATGCGGCCTTGGCCGGTGCTATCGTCCTAGGGGCGAGACATGGCAAATACAAAGCTGATGGAAGCGTTTCGCCCATGCCTGGAGCAAATCTGCCATTGGCGACACTAGGCACCTTCATTTTATGGCTCGGTTGGTTTGGCTTTAATGGGGGTTCTCAGCTTGCCATGGGAACTGTTGGTGATGTTGCTGATGTGTCACGGATTTTTGCTAACACAAATGCAGCCGCTGCTGGGGGCGCCATATCTGCCCTTATCCTAACACAAATTGTTTACAAAAAAGTTGACCTTACCATGGTGCTTAACGGAGCATTAGCTGGTCTTGTATCCATAACAGCTGAACCGCTTACTCCCGGCCTTGGTTCGGCTACCTTAATCGGTGGTGTGGGCGGTGTTATCGTGGTATTTGCGGTGCCGTTACTTGACAAATTTAAGATTGATGATGTTGTTGGGGCCATTCCGGTTCACCTTATCGCTGGCATTTGGGGTACATTGGCTGTGGTTATAACTAATCCTGATGCGACATTGATGGCGCAGCTCACAGGTATAGTTGTAATCGGTTTGTTCACCTTCATCGTGTCACTAATAGTCTGGATGATTTTGGCAAAGACTATGGGAATACGGGTGTCTGAAGAAGCTGAAATGGCCGGGTTGGATAATTCCGAATTAGGAATGGATTCCTATCCAGAATTTTCCCGCTAGAAACTTTAAATCTTTGTCGGGAGTCGTTTCCCCCTAAAGACATCTCTCGGCTTTTGATGAATGACCTGTGCCAAATAGTGGTGCAGGTCATTTTTTATGGGATTGCAGTTTTGTCTAAATATCATTGTGTGCAATAAGAACATTATCGATAATAACAAACAGGGTGCTCAAATCATGTCTGAAGGGTCTATTTTTGATTTTCGCAGCGATACGGTTACACGGCCTGATGAAGCGATGCGGGCGGCAATGGCTGCTGCTGAAGTTGGAGATGACGTTTATGGCGATGATAAAACAACTGCTAATCTTGAGGCGCGTGTCGCTGATATGCTTGGAAAGGCTGCCGGATTATTTGTTTCATCTGGGACACAATCTAACCTGATCGCTATTTTATCCCACGCAGCACGAGGTGAGGAATTTTTGTCAGGTCAGTCTTATCACACGGTCTATTATGAAGCAGGTGGTGCAGCAACTCTTGGTGGTGTTATTCCTTGTCCACTACCAGTCGATACAGCGGGTCGTCTTTCTGCAGCAGATATAGACAAAGCTGTTAAACCAGATGATTTTCACCATCCTGTAACCAGATTACTATGTCTCGAAAATACAGTGAATGGGCGCATACAGACAGCAGCGCACTTATCAGACTTGTGTGCGGCAGCCAGACGCCATAAGCTATACTGCCATTTGGATGGCGCACGATTGATGAATGCGGCTGTTGCCTGCAACATGGATGTAAGTGCATTTACGGCTAGTTTTGATAGCGTGTCCTTGTGTCTGTCAA
>PADU01000011.1 GCA_002700485.1 SAR116 cluster bacterium
TACGTGAAGAGGCTGCTCGAAGAGCATTTGGGGCGCGTGATTGATCGTTAGGAAACTGAGAGATTTGGTATGGCTTACCGTGAGGCACTCCAAATATTACAGCTTGCGCGTCAAGTTGCTGCCAATCTGTGACAATAGGTAAATTGACAAAACTGCACGGAGTTGGCGGTTCAGTTTTTGATATTGCTTTCATATATATTTTTTCATTATTTCTTGCATCTCATTTTGGTAAGCAAAGATTGCCGCATTCCCTCCTGTGTGTACATACAAAACACGGCTCCCCACACCGATTATGCCATCAGAAATAAGGCCTGGAACCGCAGCAAAAGATTTTGCTGTATATACTGGGTCCAAGAGATGTCCTTCATTCTGAGCCATTAGTTTCATGGCATTTTGTGCCAATGGCCCTATTTGCCCATAACCCGGTTCAAGAGCTTTGTCCCACAAAAATATATCTCGCTCTGTCAAAAAATTTGGGCAATCTGAAAAGTAGTTGATTAACTCGCATAACAGCCTAAACCTCTCAGTCTGCATTTCCTCATCACGGCGCACACAAGACCCTATAACTTTTGTTGAGGGACTTAAAAGGCTCATTCCTGCTACCAAACCAATATGTGTGGCTCCACTGCCTGAGGCTACAATTAAGTAGTCAAATGTTGAGTCTTGTTGACCAACAATTTCTTCAGCACACCGATAGTATCCCAATGCGCCAAGAGGAGGCTTATCCCTAGACAAAGGAATGACATATGGATTTTTACCCTCCTTTTTCAATTTTTCAGCCAAAACATAGAGCGCTCTATCTGCTCCCACCTCATCTTCTCCTTCGGGATAATGAATGATCTCTGCTCCAAGAAGCTTGTTAAGCAAAACGTTTCCAGAATGGTTATAATTATCATCCTGCTTCGAAACCCGTTGTTCGAGCTGAACAATAGACTTCATTCCAAACCGAACAGCGCTAGCCGCAGCTAAACGCACGAAATTTGATTGAACAGCTCCAGTAATTAAAATTGTGTCTGCATTTTGAGCACAAGCTTCACCGAAGTAATACTCTAACTGCCTTGCTTTATTTCCGCCAAAAGATGGGCCGGCCAAGTCATCTCGTTTCATCCAAAGGTCAATATTGAGTTTCTTTGAGAGCGTTTCTAGGCGAACCAATGGTGTTTCAAAATCAAGAATGGTTTTGCGCGGTTTAGACAACACAAATTCAGCGAATTGATTTTTAATTTGATTAAACATTCACAAATCGTAGGCTGATATTTCTGAGCGAACCATCCAAATTGGTTGCAGGCATAATTAAGCAAGCTTTTTCATGACCCACAAAATACAATGCATTTTTGAAGTCAGAAATCAGAAATAAAAGAAGTTTTATGCACTAGAGACTTAAGGTTTGTTAGGCAGCAATTTATAGAATTTGTGCTTTAAAGAAACAAGTGGCAGACAAGATAGAGGACCTTAGCCATTTTCTACGTAAAAGTACCAACCATACGCTAGTAGAAGTGCTGGCAACGCGGAATAGATGGTAGCTACAATTGCAGCTCGAGGTGCCATTGCTATTGCAGGAAAAAGAGCATCACCATCATTGCTAATAGCATTTCCAATTTGGGCAGATAGAGGAATTAGCCCAGACAAATACATTGTTGTAACGAGAATTTGAGGCCCACACCCTGGCAAAAATCCAATTAAGACGGCTATAAGGGGCGTTAGGAACGCGACCGATGAAAATACTGATGAAAGGTCGAATTGAAAAAAATGAACAGTTAACTCAAATAACAAAAAAGCAAATATCACCCAACTAGTCACAAAATTTGTATCTGAGATCGTTCGTCTGATTACACCTGAATGGCTCACGCTATTCATTGGTAGAACAGGTATAAGGCGAGGAAGTGCCCACATTGTCAGACATAATAGCCCACCGACAAAACCCCATAAGGTTGCAGGTGACTCAATACCGCCAAAACTGATTAACTCATTGATCTCGTATTGGAAAGCAAGCGCAATCCCCATGAAAATGCCAGGCAAAATTAAAATCATCCAAAACTTATCTAGTAATCTACTAGATAGACCACTGTTCTCATATGGTGTCCCGGAAGTTTCATCGAGGAGCGGAACATTCTTTGATTTGGGCCGCATAAAATCAGGACCATGCAGCCAATCAACAAATAAGCCAGTGGCCATGCCAACGCTAAAACCCAAAATGATGATGAACAATCCTGTCGTAGGCTCTTTCGCAATCAATAAGAATGCCGCGTCGCCCATTGTAGCTGTAAGCGTTGCTAGAACAGACCCAAAGCTTAGCTTTCCTGAGACATATCTGGTCACAACAATAATCGCCCCGCCACAGCCCGGCAGTGCACCAAGCGCTGCTGCCAAAGGAACCTGTAAGCGGCCTGCACCTGCCAAGACCTCGGTTAAATCAAATTTAAAAAGTCGTTCAAGCGAGAAAAAGACTAATAATGTAGCTGCGACAAATGTTGCCACTGCAAGATAAGCCTCAGATATTGAAGCAACCACAACATCAAAAGCCGATGGATCTACCATCACCGCCAGACATATAGATAAAACAATAAGAGCTAATGGCCTATTAACCTTACGCCCTCTCCCAACAGAAGGAGCTGTTTGTGTCTGTGTAGTCATCGTTTGTTTTGCCTGTTTGCCTTTTCCATACNTATACGCANCTGCGGTNNAAGATAGCTCATAAAGGCANGAAAATTTTGTCTTCGCACTGCATCANTTAGATATNACATACTTATCAAGTTAGTCAANACTAATTTCAATAAAAAAGTNCAATTTTTGAGCAAANCATACTTAACTTTTAACGGAAAATTCACGGTAATAAGAACNACCATACACTTTTGGTCTTCTCGTTTATTTGTTTCCAATCTGTGCAGGCACANCAAATTCTGCCTGGCAAATCTCTGCTAGCCTTTTGACACCTTCATCAATTGTGCCCGCATTCGGGTAGCCAAAGCACAGCCGCATATGCTGGCTGGCATCTGATGCAGATGACCATTCAACGCCAGGATTGATCGCCACACCCTGTGCTGCTGCGACTTCAGCAAGCCGCGTTGTGTCAACAGTAGAAGGCAACTTTACCCATATAAAAATACCTCCCATCGGCCGAGCATAATCAGCTGATGCCCCAAAATATTTATCAAATGCCGTACATATCAAATCAGCCTTTCCAGCTAAATGTGCAGATAGTTTTTTCACATGACTATCAAATTGCCGGACACAGAATTCAGCTAAAATCAACTGTTCCAGAGCCCCGGAGCCAGCATCTGTCTTGTAGCTAACAGCCCGCGCTAAAAAGTCCTGTCTGGCGACTAGATAACCTACCCGCAAAGCCGGAGCCACTGTCTTCGAAAACGAGCCACAATAGATTACCCGCCCATCCTCATCTAGGGCATGGAGGGCAGGCGGACGTTTGCCATCAAAGGTCAAGTCCGCATAACAATCATCTTCAAATACGGGCACATCAAATACTTTAGCCAAAGCCAGAAGACCCCGTCTCCTGTCTTCTGGCATAACTGAACCAGTAGGATTGTGGACAGTTGGAATTGTGTATATATAACGTGGCGTTGTCCCTTTTTGTTTTAACTCAGAAAGCGCCTGTTCAAGGGCATCTACACGCATGCCATGGGAGTCAGTAGGCACANCGACAAAACTCACATCCAGCCTGTTAAAACGTGTATAAACACCACTATAATTTGATTCCTCAATCACCACTGTATCACCAGCGCGCAGCAAAGTCTGATTGACAAGATCAAGTGCCTGAAGCGAACCAGAAAGAAGCAGNATCTCTTCAGTATCAACATGCATGCCCGCGCGACTTTTTAAGCTGCCCGCCAGAAACTGGCGCAANCCANGNTAACCNAGCGGCCCATCACCCAGCCCATAAGTCGCNAGGCGCTTGCCATCAGCAGCCATCACGGCCAGCACACAATCTGTNAATTCGTCTNCTGGAATCAGANCTTCATCANTATGTCCACCAACAAAGTTATAGNCGGGGAAGCCTGTCCATGGCCCGGTTGCGGGAAGTGCATCTGAAGGCAGGCTGTTCGCAAAATCAAACATCGTTACAGCTCCTTTAAATATTGGCCCAGCTTAAACAGACAGCCCGGTTAGATGATGGCCATCCTGTTGTAATCTTTTTGCCAGATGCGCTATATGAGCAGGCCCTACCTCACAACAACCNCCAATAATGCGGGCGCCTGTATCAATCCACGAACAAGCAAAATCAGCATAAGCATCAGGGCTGAGATCTGAACGGGCGCTCAGACTAGCAACCGTTCCGCCAGGTCGCAGCGCATCAATTGAGGTAAATCCGTTTGCGTAACCACCAAAAGGAATGGGCAGATCTTTTAATTGGTCCATTGCCGCGCTGACAACCTCAGGCATGGAACAATTTATCATCAGGCCAGCAGGGCCAAGCGGCAGCAATTGTTCAATCGCCTGCTCCAATGTCTCACCCGATCGCAGCGTGTTCGTCCCATCATCCGTTAAAGTCAGCCCGACATATCCAAGTACAGCTGTTTCCTTGACCGCAGCGAGGGCTGCTTTTGCTTCAGTAATGTTGGACATGGTTTCGATTAGAAAGACATCCACATGCGGCGCCTGAATACTGACCAGCTGGCGGTAATCAGCAAGAGATTTTTCATAATTCATGCTTACCTCAGCAACATAGGAACCGACCAATGGCGGTAAACATCCGGCAATCTGAAGAGTATCGTCACCCGCTTCAACAACCGCATTACGGACCAGCTGTAATGCGGTATTATGAATATCCTCAATCTGGCTAACATCGCCATCTCTTCGCAGTCGCGGCGGTGAGGCTGTATATGTATTGGCTGTAATTACTCGTGCACCGGCAGCAATAAAATCACGATGTACCGCGCTTACCAGCTCAGGTTCATCATACATAACTTTCACAGACCATAAAGGGTGCGGGTCTGCTTTTGCCCGGTTCTGTATTTCCTGGCCCAAACCGCCATCAAGAAACGCAATTTCAGCCATCAGATGCACCCTCAAAAATCTGATGCACCTCTATCACATTGCCATCCGGATCATAAAAGAAAATCTGATGCCAGCCTGCAACTGCACGATCGCCCCAGTCTGAATAGGGAACGCCTAGGCTATCAAGATGAGTCATAAAAGCCTGAATATCATCTGTTCGGTAAGCGATATGGCCATGTNCAACGGGATTGACAATATGACCTGTTTTGAACCCAGCTTTGATATCCTGCGCCGCCAAATGCATCTGAATATGGCCATCTGTGACAAAGGCCACATCACCAGAATATCCTTTTTTCTTTTCCAGAACAGGCAGGCCCTCTGTTTCCGTATGCAAGCCGATCACATCACGATAAAATTCATCCATGACCTCTACCTGCTGGGTAGATAAATTGATATGATGTAGGGTCAATTTCACAGGTCAGATCTCCACTTACAATTCAGTTAATCCCAAGACAGGCTAGACTCAACCTGAAGAAACACCAAGTCTTCAATTATTTGTCAGGCTGGTTTTGTCTTGCTATGGCCTTATTCTGCTTTTACGTTTCTGGTTGTGCTTAAAATGATAATTGACAAAATTTATATGTGTCTATGCAGATGACCTCTGAGCAACTTATGTCCTTTCTTAAACAGCACTTTCCACAGGTTGCTGAAAGTTTCGTTGTGCGTGTCAGCGATGAGGGCAGACTGTCCGTCGAGATGCCTGTGAATGATAAGCACCTGCGTCCAGGTGGCACGGTATCTGGCCCATCCATGTTCGCATTGGCTGATGTTGCTTTTTATTTGGCAATTCTGCAGAAAATAGGGCCAGAAGGACTGACTGTAACAACTAGTGCAACGATAAATTTCATGCGTAAACCCGGGTTGGAACCGCTGGTGGCCATCCCGCAGATTCATAAGCTTGGCCGGCATCTGGTTGTGGGAATTGTGCTGATCTATGCTGCATCTGATCCGATGTTCGAAAAGCCGGTTGCCTCTGCCAGCCTTACATATTCGATCCCACCAAAACAGGAGACATCATAATGCGCTATAAAACAGCGCTGATAACAGGAGCCGCACGCGGAATCGGACTGGCCACAGCGCGGCTAATGACTGCAAGGGGCTATAGGGTAGCGATGGTTGATCGGGATGTTGATGAGCTGAATGCAGTTGTGACCAACCTTGACCAGGCTGAGGCGTTTTTCTGTGATGTTTCTGAGCCTGAGGAAACAGCAAAAATGGTCAAAAGCGTTCTGGCCTGGACCGGACAGATTGATGTGGTGGTCAATAATGCTGGGATTGCTGATTTTGGACCGATTGAGGAAACAGACTTTGCTTGCTGGCGTAGAGTCATGGCAACGAATCTGGACGGTGTATTTCTGGTTTCGCAAGCCTGTATAAGCGCGCTGAAACAAACAAAGGGGGCGATTGTGAATATCGCGTCTATTTCTGGGCTTCGGGCATCAACCCTCAGGGTGGCCTATGGCACGTCAAAAGCTGCGGTCATCCAACTGACGCTGCAGCAGGCTGCGGAGCTAGGTGAATATGGCATACGGGCAAATTGTGTCTGTCCAGGGCCTGTGCGCACTAAGCTGGCCATGGCTGTGCACACACAGGATATCATAGATGCCTATCATGACGCCCTGCCGCTGAACCGCTATGGCAATGAGAGCGAAATCGCTGAGGCGATCAGCTTTCTCGCTTCAGATAAAGCCAGCTATATCACAGGACAGGTTCTCGCGGCTGATGGTGGCTTTGAGGCCACAGGCGTTGGTCTACCAGCTTTACGGAAATGAAAGGGCTAGTCCCCGGTTCTTAAGCTGATGCAGCACACAGTTAGCACTTGATTGCCTTATTTTCTGCTGGACAAAAAAAGCCAGCCACCAGTTTAATGACGTATGTCTGCTCGAGTTTTTATTATCTCACCACAATTGTTAGCTGTTTTATGGATGCTATTGGCTTGCTTTGCTTTATCCATGATTGCTGCAATTGGAAGGCATGCAGCTCTGGAGGGCCTACACCCGTTTCAGACTGTTTTTTTAAGACTCTTAATCGCTCTTGGCCTCTTGCTGCCCTTTGTCTTTCACACTGGGTTGGAAAAATTTAAAACGTCTGTTTTTAAACTGCACCTTTTCCGCGCTGCAAACGGCATTTGCGCGATGTGGCTTTGGTTTTATGCAGTCGCTTATATACCTATAGATGAGCAAACTGCACTTAGCTTTTTAGCACCAATTTTTACGACCATAGGCGCCTTCGTGTTTCTAGGAGAAATTGTCAGAATTCGGAGAGTTACTGCAATTATCATAAGTATTTGCGGTGCGCTTTTAATTCTTCGACCTGGATTTTCTGAGTTCAGTTTCGGGCATAATATTTCAGTTGCATCCGCTCTGGCTATGGGTATTTCAATGCTTTTAGTGAAAAGCCTGACTGCTCACGACAACGCTTTGAAAATTGTTTTCTTTTCTAATCTATTGATGGCCCCAGTTGCGCTCATTCCAGCACTTCATGTTTGGCAATGGCCCGAACTGGAGCTATGGCTTTGGCTTTTAGGTTTTGGGCCATGCGCTATCATCGGTCACTTTGCTCTTGCCCGAGCGTACGGCCTTGCTGATGCCTCATTTGTGTCAGCAGTTGATTATGCACGCCTACCCTTTGCTGCTCTCATTGGCTGGATTTTATTCTCTGAGCTTAGCGACGTCTGGACATGGATAGGCGCTAGCATTATTTTCACTGCAACTCTTTATATAACGAGACGTGAGCTGATACTGGCCAAAAAAAACAGATAAAGAATTCTGCCCGTTTAAAGGAAATATAATGGATATTGTTGCGGATATTGGTGGAACAAATGCGCGGTTTGCCTGTTACACAGCTGACCCATCGAGACAGAGTGNGGGAAAGCTTTTCAATTCGGCACGCTATATCTGTGCTGATTTTACCAGCNTGGTAGATGCGCTGACGAGCTATTTTGAGGACTTTCAAATCAAGCCGATGCGCATGTCACTTGCTGTTGCAGGTCCTGTTGATGGACCAAGCGTAAGTTTCACAAACAACCACTGGTCTTTTTTAAAACGTGAAGTAAAATCGAGATTTAGCCTGTCATCTCTGACCGTTGTTAATGATTTCACTGCACAAGCCCTTGTANCTCCTTACCTTGCGAAGAAAAAACTGGTATCCGTGCGAGATGGTACACCTTACTTTGACACGCCCATTCTTGTCTTAGGCGCGGGAACAGGACTTGGTTTTGCCGCGCTCATGCCCGTAGCAGATGACTGGCGGCCTCTGGAAACAGAAGGTGGAAACGCCCTTTTGTCTCTGCAGGCAGATGACCCGGAAACTTTGCCAGCCTTCCTTCGCAAAAAAGAAGACGTGGTATCTTTTGAAACCTGCCTGAGCGGGCGCGGACTTGAATATCTCTATCAGTTCCTTGATGAAGGTCAGCCAGCATTAACCGCCGAACAAATTGCAGAAACAGCTGATTCAAACCAACAAGCCCGTAAAGCCATACTTCTGTTCTTCAATATACTGGCAAATTTCATTGCAAATGGCATCTTGAGTACAGGAGCGCGCCAAGGCGTATATATTTCAGGTGGTATTGTCCCTAAACTGAAAGAATTTCTACCCCACAGCCAGTTTCTTGCCCGGTTGTCCGCTCATGGCGCTTATTCTGATTATGTTGGAGCCGTTCCTGTCTATCTGATTGACGGGGAACAGGCTGAACAGGCGGGGTTATTAGGCGCTGGGCTTGCCTTGGCAAACCCTTATCTTAATCACAGGCGCGGGTAATCNATTTCTTGACAAACACCTTTCCAACACTCATTTTTTCCTCAGTTAAGCAAAAGAGTTGTTATGAATTTTAACTCAACAGAGAATCTGAAAGCNCGTCTGCGTCGGCACGGTCTGCGGCCAACTCGCCAGCGTGTCCGTCTGGCCAATCTGTTACTGGATGGACAAAATCGTCATGTCAGACCTGATGATATTTATGAACAGCTGAAATCCGGCCCGGTAAACCTTTCGAGGGGGACAGTCTACAACACGCTTCGTCAATTCTGTAATGCCGGATTATTAAGCGAAGTTAACGGTGTTGGCGATACGCTTGTATATGATACCAACTTGCATAAACACCATCATTTTCTGAATGTGGAAACAGGCGAGCTTTCAGATATTCAGCATGACAAAGTTAAGATCAGACAGCTACCGGAACTGCCAGAAGGCTATGCAATGGATGCTGTTGAGCTGACCATCCGCATCNGCAAATCCAGNCAGTGAAAAATCCTNAACGTTCAGTTTAGATNGAGTTCAAACAAGGTTGACTTTCCCACCACCNCTGATTAGATGATCNAGTNGGGGTCGGNAGGCATTCATCAACANGNNGAANNCAAATNAAGCTATCCCAAACTNAANTTTTAATTGCAGGCAAAACACNTTAAGGAGCTATACAAATGGATGACGCAAAATGNCCGGTCATGCATGGTGCATTAACCAAAAATCAGGGGACAGGCACATCAAATAAGGAATGGTGGCCAAACCAGCTGAATCTCAGCATCCTNCATCAGCATGATATGAAATCAAATCCAAATGACGTAGGCTTTGATTATCGTGAAGCCTTCAAGGGTCTTGATTATAAAGCACTGAAACAAGATCTGCATAACCTAATGACAGATTCACAGGAATGGTGGCCGGCGGATTACGGGCATTACGGACCGTTTTTTATCCGCATGACATGGCATGCTGCGGGGACATACCGCACAGGTGACGGCCGCGGTGGCGGCGGCACAGGCGCACAGCGGTTTGCACCCTTAAATTCATGGCCAGATAATGGCAATCTGGACAAAGCGCGACGCTTGTTATGGCCTGTAAAACAAAAATATGGTAACGCGATTTCATGGGCTGATCTGCTAATCCTTGCAGGAAATGTGGCTATCGAATCCATGGGCGGAAAAACCTTTGGTTTTGGAGGTGGCCGTGACGATATCTGGGCGCCTGAAGAAGATATTTACTGGGGTGTGGAAACCACCTGGCTTGATGACAAACGCTATCAGAGTACGCGCCAGTCACTTTCAAATCCGCTTGCTGCAGTGCAGATGGGGCTGATTTATGTCAACCCAGAGGGTCCGAACGCAAATCCAGACCCGATGCTGAGCGCACAAGATATACGTGAGACATTCGGACGTATGGCGATGAATGATGAAGAGACTGTCGCGCTGGTCGCCGGCGGCCACACTTTCGGTAAAGCGCACGGCGCCGGTGACCCTGAGCTTGTCGGAGCAGAACCGGAAGGTGCCCCTATTCATCAGATGGGCTTCGGATGGGCAAACAGCTATGGCACTGGAAAAGGCCGCGATACTACAACCAGCGGAATTGAGGGGCCTTGGACAGCCAATCCTACCAAGTGGGANAATGGTTATTTTGAGTTGCTTTTTAAATATGACTGGCAGCTGACCAAAAGCCCTGCTGGCGCGCATATATGGCACCCAGTGGAGATTGCTGAAGAAGATATGGCGCCGGAAGTGGATGATGCGTCTGTGAAAGTCACACCGATGATGACTACTGCTGACATGGCGATGATTAAAGACCCGGCATATCGGACGGTGTCTGAACAGTTCTATAAGAACCCGGACAAGTTTGCTGACGCTTTTGCAAGGGCGTGGTTCAAACTTCTGCATCGAGACATGGGACCAAAATGTCGGTATCTGGGCCCTGAAGTTCCCGAAGAGGAGCTTATTTGGCAGGATCCAGTGCCAGCAGGTAATGCTGATTTTGATCTGGCTACTGTAAAGGCTGCTATTAGGACTGCCAACCTTACAGTTCAGGAGATGATTGAAACAGCTTGGGCCTCTGCATCGACCTTCCGTGGTTCCGACATGCGCGGCGGGGCAAATGGCGCCCGTATCCAACTAGCCCCGCAAAAAGACTGGGAAGCGAACAAGCCAGATCAGTTAGCAAAAGTGCTGGGCATTCTAAAGCCGATTGCTGAAAAACATGGTGCAAGCCTCGCCGATGTGATTGTGCTGGCCGGCAATGTCGGTGTTGAGGATGCAAGTGGCATGGATGTGCCGTTCCTTGCTGGCCGCGGCGATGCTAGCGAAGCGCAGACAGACGCGGATTCATTTGCTGTGCTTGAACCTGTTGCTGATGGGTTTCGAAATTATCAGAAAACAGACTTCACTAAATCACCTGAAGAAATGCTGCTGGACAAAGCCCAACTTCTTGGCCTTACCGCACCAGAAATGACAGTTTTGGTCGGTGGCCTGCGCTCTGTAGGCATCAGTGCTTCTGGTGATGGTGTTTGGTCATCTGCAGGCAAATTGTCAAATGATTGGTTCACCACTTTACTTGACATGAATGTTGAATGGAAGCCAGCAGGAGCCAATAAATATGAGGCCTTTGACCGGAAGACCGGCGCATCGGTCCGCACCGCTAGCCGTGTTGATCTCGTGTTTGGATCGAATTCTCAATTGCGGGCCCTTGCCGAGATTTATGCTCAGAATGACAATAACGACAAATTCAACCGCGATTTTGTCAGCGCATGGGCAAAAGTGATGAACGCTGATCGTTTTGATGCACAATAAGCCTTGATAAACAATAATAAACACGTAAAAGGGGCATTACTGCCCCTTTGCCTTGCCTTGTTCTACATCGCAAGACTGTGGCTGTTATGAAACTCACAAATCTGATATGACCANAATCAAGAGTGGGGGTGANNCCGTTTTNTCACACGATCCTACTGCTGATTGAGTTACTCTTTAATGAGATCATAATGAATGAAATTACTGAATTTATCCGTAACCGTCGCTCTGTTGTGATCCGTAATTTAACCAATCAGCCAGTGCCACAGGCTGATTTGGACCTGATTATCGATTGCGGCATACGTGTGCCAGACCACGCTGTTCTGGCCCCATGGCG
The DNA here is from genome assembly GCA_002700485.1 of SAR116 cluster bacterium. Lineage (GTDB taxonomy): Bacteria > Pseudomonadota > Alphaproteobacteria > Puniceispirillales > Puniceispirillaceae > JADHLI01. Next base: position 11,893 of record PADU01000011.1, read on the forward strand.
GGTTGTAGTTATATTACCCGCCCAAGCTTGTCATTTGGGAACGACAATTTTAGCCCCTGAATTCAAACGGCTTAATCCGGACGCAACTGAAGCCATGCTCACCTTTGAAGAAGGACGTTTTACACGCACAGGCGCCGTAATCGCTGTACTGTCCTGTCCACAGCAACACCCAAAAATACCTGTCTGGGAAATGCAACTATCCGCTGGTGCTGTCTGCCAGAATTTGCTTAGTTCAGCCTTGGCACTTAATTATGGTGCACAATGGGTAACAGAATGGTATGCCTACAATGACAAGCTGCTGCGCGCGTTAGGTGGCAATCCTGAGACAGATAAATTTGCTGGTTTTATTTATATTGGCACGAAAAATGAAGACCCCAAGGAGAGGCGTAGACCTGACAAGAAGGATGTGGTCAGCTATTATACAGCATAGTAAGACGGAAACAGACGTATCCCAGGCTGCCATCTCCTTTCGCCACTATAGTACAAACAGGACACACTATGTCAATATATCTTCACAAGCATGATTTGCCTGACAGCCTTTCTCTCGGGCCCGTTGTTGCCATTGACACAGAAACAATGGGGCTGAATTTACAACGCGACAGGTTGTGCCTTGTACAACTCTCTGCTGGTGACGGTAACGCTCACCTTGTCCAGATTGCCGCCAACCAAAAGCCTTGCCCAAATTTAGCACATTTACTTGCTGACTCGTCTTGCGAAAAACTGTTTCATTTTGGTCGTTTTGACATAGCCATGCTAAAACAATATATTGGCCCTCTTTATGGCCCTTTATTTTGTACCAAAATTGCCTCAAAACTCTGCCGAACTTACACTGACAAACACGGTTTGGCTGATTTGTGTCGCGAGCTTTTGGGGCTCGAGATATCAAAACAACAGCAATCCTCCAACTGGGGCTCTGATGAGCTCAGCAAGGCGCANGAAGATTACGCTGCNGGGGATGTGCTTTATCTGCATCAGCTCAAAGCTAAATTGAAAGATATGCTCATATGTTCAGACAGGCTGCAGATAGCAGAAAACTGCTTTGCTTTTTTGAATACACGAACCGATTTGGATCTCGCTGGTTTTGAAATGCTTGATATTTTTCATCACTAGAAGCTGGTCTTCTCACTCAAGGAAACAAGCATGACAGAAGAATATAAGCCGAAGGCTCCTCTTTTTGCCAGCAGGGCCACCCCGTTACAGGCCCCAGAAAACGGAACAGCAAACAACCAAGGCAAACGGCATTTAACTGTAAGCTTGATGCTCTTAGTTGCGAGCGCAATAATCGGCGGTGCAACCATCCTTTGGACCGGTTTCCTCTCTGAATCTGAAAATATTGAGATCAGTTTGAAAACAGTCAGCAAAACGCCAGCTAATCAATTGCAACTTACTGGTGCTGAGTATGCAGGTGTGACAAAGTCAGGTCTGAAATATAGCATACAGGCAGACAGAGTTGTTGAAATGAAAGATCAGGCGGGCCTGCTTCACCTTTATGAAGCAGATGGATGGATATCATCAAAAACTGATGGTGTGACAACCTTACTTTCGAAAGAGGCTGTCTACAATTCAATAACTGCCACGCTGGATATGTCTGGCAATGTGCAAATTCATCAAAAAAAGCAGGACATGCTTGTGAAAAGCCAGAAAATGACCGCCCTGATTAACACAGGTGATTTGAAAACAGATATGCCTGTTTCCGTTACAGGGCCTCAGATTGAACTGATATCTGAAGGCATGGTCTCAGAAAAAAGGGGCGAGATTATTTTGTTTACAGGACAAACACAAGCGCGCTTGAAACAAAAGTGATGCAGAAGGAGAAGATAACAATGATTTGTGAAAATCCCTCTGTTTGGAAAGCAAAAATGCTTTTGACTTGCAAGATTGCTCTTATTTCAGCGCTGGGAGTAATATTGGCCACACTTTCTGCCGACACTCATGCTGACGATATGGTGGTCAATGCTAAAAACAGTTTGGAATGGAACCGAAAAGAGGCCTTCTACCATGCCATAGGAAACGCAGAAGCTATTCAGGGCAAACAGAAAATAAGAGCTGAATCCCTGAAGGCATTTTATGACCCGGAAACAGTTGAACGGACAATAACCCGCATTGTTGCTGATGGTAATGCCAGTTTTGCTGATGAAAACCACAATGGAAGTGGCCAAAAACTTGATTATGATGCCGTTAACGAGACCTATGTTCTAAACGGACCAGCCGCTTTACTTTCAGGGCCTGATGGCTCAGGCGCGGCAGAAAAGACTATTATTTTCAAGCGCGCTGCCCAGATAGTTGAGCTCTTGAAAGATGCGGAAATTAAGCTCAAAGATGGCCGCAATTTATCTGGCCAAGAAATTATCATCTATCTTGATGAAACCAATAATATTTTGCGTATTTCAGCAGCGGGAAATGTGACCATTACTCAAGCCGATGGCAGTAAGGCTACAGCTAACAAAGCGGACTATAACCGTGCAGCTGATTCTGCCTTGCTGACCGGTAATGTGATTGTCAAAGATAGGGAAACTGAGCTGGCAGGCGATCGCGCGGAGGTTGATTTCACCACAGGCATCAGCAAAATGTTGTCAGATAAATCAGGTGGACGTGTGTCTGGGCGTTTTACACGGCTGAAAGAATGAGTTATTGTGAATCATTACTTTCCACTTTTTAATTTCAAGAAATACTTAAAGTGACCGAATTTTCTACTCTCCCCTCTTCATCACCATATCAGTCAAGGACGGGCGAAAACATGAACAATGAAGCTCTTCGCGTTGTCGCTCAAAACAAAGGCCTACAGGCACGGGGTTTGGGTAAATCTTTTGGACAGAAACGTGTTGTCCGGAATGTGTCCTTGGGAATAAGGCGTGGTGAAGCTGTCGGCCTTCTTGGCCCAAATGGTGCCGGCAAAACCACAACATTTTATATGCTCACTGGCCTGATCCCATGTGATGAAGGTGCGATGTATCTGGATGGCATGGATGTCACTGACACTCCTCTATTTCAGCGCGCTCGGATGGGTGTCGGCTATCTGCCACAGGAATCAAGTATTTTCAGGGGTCTGAGTGTTGAAAAAAACATCCTTTCGGTTCTTGAAATTACGGAGCGCAATTCAGATACCAGAGATGCCATGTTAGAAGAACTACTGGCTGAGTTCAGTATTGGGCATCTACGCAATACACCTGCTGTAAATTTATCTGGTGGCGAGCGCAGGCGTCTTGAAATAGCTAGAGCTTTAGCAGCTAGGCCCTCATTTCTGCTTCTTGATGAGCCCTTGGCGGGAATTGATCCGATTGCGGTCGCTGACATTCGCGATTTGATCGCTCAGCTTAAAGAACACGGTCTTGGTGTGCTGATTACTGACCACAATGTGCGCGAAATGCTGGGCATTATAGAGCGAGCTTACATCATCCATGATGGCACAGTTTTGATGGAAGGCACCCCTGATGAAGTGATCAGGCATTCAGGTGTGCGTGAGGTTTATCTAGGCGAGCGTTTCTCCATTTAAGCTGCACAAAACTATGAATAGCAAATAATCCCTCGACTATGGCTTACCTACCACCATAAAAATTTAGCAAATTATGGAAAGGTGGTGGAGCCAATCGGGATCGAACCGACGACCTCTACAATGCCATTGTAGCGCTCTCCCAGCTGAGCTATGGCCCCTATACCATCCCACCCTTTTAGATGATGCAGTCTATTTAGCGGCTAGGCCATGTATATGCAAGAAAATTATCACCGTGAACAATTTTGGCTAAATATTCTATTCATCATCCGAACCAGCAGCATCATCTATATCATCATCGAGAACATCAATAAGTTCAACACCAGATGAACCTGTTTCTTCATCATCATCAGCTGAAATGGAAATCAGATCGCTTTCAGATGCCAACACCTCATCATCATCGTTTTCAAATTCATCGTTTTCAGCCTTTTCAACGACATCATCGTCGTTCACATCTTCTTCTTTTGATGGTGTTTTGGCTTCATCAACCTTGGCAGCAGCCCGTCCCCGCCTGCTTTTAAGTAAAACTTCAGGGTCAAATTCTGTGCCACAGGCCGGACAGACGGCTGGCGTTTTCGTTAAATCATAAAATTTTATTCCACATGAAGCACAACGTCTTTTTCGTCCAAGATTTTTATGAGCCATAAATAAAGCCTATCAATATCTCAATTCTGTTATACTCTGGGCCAATAACCGGAAATCATGGTATATGTCAAAAGAATTTTTAAGCTAGAAAAAAAAATTTATCTTATGATGAAGATTAACGCTTTGATAAGCCTTGTAAAGGTAGTATTACAGCCACAATAAACTTAGAGAAAAGTAAAATAAATAAGGATTCCCTCAATACTATTTTCGTTAGCCGAAATAAAACACATCTTTGGCAAAAAATGTTAAAAAAACAAACATTGGCATCATCGTTCACAAGTGGCCTGAATGGCATTTTGACCGTGCCAGGCGATAAATCTATTTCACATCGCTCTCTTATTATTGCTGGCATGGCAATAGGACAGACAGAGATTAGAGGACTTTTGCGTAGTGAAGATGTTCTATCCACTCTTTGTGCTATGCGTCAACTGGGCGTTACTATTGAAGATGATTTGGACAAGAATGTTATCGCCGTCAAAGGCGTGGGCATATGCGGCTTTAATAGCCCTGAAAAACCACTAGATCTGGGAAATTCCGGCACCGGAGTCCGACTTCTCATGGGTGCAATAGCCGGGCAGCCTTTGACAGCAAGACTCACAGGTGATGCCTCTTTATCAGCGCGGCCAATGAAGCGGATTACAGACCCACTGCAACAGATGGGTGCGCAAATCGGTTATCTTCCCAAAAATGAAGGAAAGGGACTGCTGCCAGTTACAATTACAGGGGCAAACCCTGCATTGCCATTATCGTATTCGACGCAGGTCGCATCTGCGCAGATTAAATCTGCTATTATGCTGGCGGGGCTAAACGCGAGAGGCGTTACCATCATCTCAGAACCTCATATATCGCGTGATCACACAGAAAGCATGTTGCGGCATTTTGGCGTTGAGGTCGAACAGCGGTTTCTGACAGATGGACGGCATCAAGTTACTTTAGCAGGCGAAGCCAACCTAAAAGCAAAAAATATTTTGGTTCCGCGTGATCCCTCTTCTGCAGCTTTTGCCATTGTTGCTGCTCTTATTACGCCTGAAAGTGATATTACTTTACCTGCCGTCGGGATGAATCCTCAACGGATTGGCCTGATTACGACCCTCATAGAAATGGGAGCCGATTTAGACATTGCCAATGAACGATTGGAAGGTGGCGAGCCTGTTGGAGATATTCATGTACGCTCAAGTAAGCTGAACGGTATTGAAGTTCCGGCCATACGTGCTGCCTCTATGATCGATGAATATCCCATTCTGTCTGTTGCTGCTTCTTGTGCGCAAGGCAGAACATACATGCCTGGCATTGCGGAATTACGAGTCAAAGAAACAGACCGCATCGCAGAAATGGCTAGAGGCTTGGAAGCCTGTGGAGTTTCTGTTGATGAGCAGCCAGACAGTCTAACTGTAGATGGACAGAAGCAGATTACTGGCGGCACCACCATCGCATCTCAGCACGACCACCGGATTGCAATGTCCTTTCTTGTTCTGGGGATGGTCAGCCAGCAAACAGTCTCAGTAATGAATACAGAGACAATTGCAACTAGTTTTCCACAGTTCGCTAGTTTGATGAATGGAGCGGGAGCTAACATATATGCGCCAGAAGTGTAAGAACACCAAATGCTCATAAAGTTAAATTACACCAGCGCTGGACTTCAGCAAAACTCCTGATTTAAACANAGGAAGCTTAAATGATTATTGNCATCGATGGCACTGCTGCATCAGGAAAAGGCACATTAGGCCGCACATTAGCTATGCGGCTGCATTTTGATTATCTAGATACTGGCCAGCTCTACCGGGCTGTTGGCTACTTTGCNCTTGCAAAAGGACTTNATTTAGATGTGTCTGATCCAAAAGANATAGTCAAGATTGCCACAAANCTTGATCTGCGTCAGCCATTTGGAAAGGAGCTNAGAACAAGTGAAGTTGGCGAAGCTGCGTCTAAAATTGCAGCATTTGCTGAGGTTCGGCATGCCCTTCTGCATAAACAGCGCAACTTTGCTGAACACCCACCAAATAAAAATGGGGCAGTTCTAGATGGCCGTGATATCGGCACTGTTGTTCTGCCAGGGGCTGATGCAAAATTCTATGTTGATGCAGCAGCAGATATCCGGGCCAAAAGGCGACATCTGGAATTATCTGCCTCCGGGGAGGAAATCGAATTCTCAGAAGTGCTTTCAGACTTGATACAACGTGACTGCCGTGACAAAAACCGCACAGTTGCTCCTTTAAATGCTGCAGATGATGCATTTTTTATTGACTCTTCCAACAAGAATGCAGAAGAAGTGTTGGAGATTGCACTATCTCATCTACGAGATGGCAAGTTGATATAGACCAAACTATCTGATGAGACTTCGCCTCTGAATAAAGTCTTATCTGAACTGAAACAATNTTGGCTGGAAAGTTTATNGCGTCGGAAAATTNCNAAGCAGGATTACAGTTAAAAACTGGCATCTATTCAGAGCTGCTTTCTCTGTAACCAGCACAGAGAGTGATGAGATCACCCCTTAAAGACATTTACATCTCATTATTGACGGTCAGAGACCGCACTGACGATTTCACGGAGAACACTTTTGTCAAAAACAATAGCAGCGGATGTTAAATTGGAAAATTTTGCCGATCTTCTGGCAGAAAGCTTTGCAGAAGACACCGCCATTGAAGGCAGTGTCGTTAAAGGCCAAGTCGTTGAGGTCACAGACGATTATGTGACCATTGACGTGGGCTTAAAATCAGAGGGACGCGTGCCGCTACGCGAGTTCGCAGCCCCGGGTCAAGATGCCGAAATTCAGGCTGGCGACAGTGTTGAGGTTTATGTTGAACGGATGGAGGACCGTGATGGTGCTGCTATGCTCAGCCGAGAGAAAGCTCGACGTGAAGAAGCTTGGATTATTCTGGAAAATGCGTTTGAAGCACAGGAACGCGTTACAGGCGTTATTTTCGGGCGTGTGAAAGGCGGCTTTACTGTTGATTTATCTGGCGCAACCGCATTCCTGCCAGGCAGCCAAGTAGACATCCGGCCTATCCACGACATTGGTCCGTTAATGGGAACTCCACAGCCTTTCCAAATTTTGAAAATCGATAGACGACGTGGAAATATTGTGGTGTCTAGAAGATCAGTTTTGGAAGAGTCACGAGCAGAAGCCCGCTCAGAGCTTGTCTCAAACCTTCAAGAGGGGCAGGTTTTGCAGGGTGTTGTTAAAAACATCACAGATTACGGCGCGTTTGTTGATCTAGGCGGCGTAGACGGCCTGCTGCATGTGACTGACATTGCATGGAAGCGGATCAATCATCCTTCAGAAGCCCTGCAGGTTGGACAGACTGTCGATGTACAGGTTATCAGATTTAATGCAGAGACGCAGCGTATCTCGCTTGGTATGAAGCAGCTTCTGTCAGATCCATGGTCAGATGCAGCTGAAAAATTTGTTATTGGCTCAAAACTATCTGGCCGTGTTACAAACATTACCGACTATGGTGCATTTGTTGAACTTGATGAGGGTGTTGAAGGTCTAGTGCATGTCTCTGAGATGAGCTGGACAAAGAAAAATGTGCACCCTGGTAAGATTGTGTCTACTAGCCAGCAAATAGATGTCATGGTTTTGGATGTCGATATGGTGAAACGTCGGATTTCACTTGGCCTTAAACAAACTACAGCCAACCCATGGGAGGAGTTCAAAGACACCTTCCAAGTCGGGGCTGAAATTGAAGCTGAAATCAGAAACATAACTGAGTTCGGTATATTTGTTGGATTGACTGAAGAAATTGATGGCCTTGTTCATATGTCTGATATTTCNTGGGAAAAGACCGGCGAGGCTGCCCTTGAAGGCTATAACAAAGGCGATCAGATCAAAGCCAAGATTCTTGAGATTGACCTTGAAAAGGAGCGCATTTCCCTCGGCATTAAGCAGCTGAGCGACGATCCTTATGTTGGTGAGATAGAAAAGATTAAAAAAGGTAGTGTGGTGACCTGTACGATCACAGCAATCGCAGATGGAGGTCTTGAGGTCCGTGTCGGCGATCATCTGAACGGTTTCATCCGCAAAGCAGATCTGTCGCGTGAACGCAGTGAGCAGAGAACCGAACGGTTTGCTGTTGATGAGAAAATTGATGCTGTGGTCACACAGTTTGATAAGAAAACACGCAACCTTTCACTGTCAGTCAAAGCGCGTGAAATTGCTGAAGAAAAGCGGGCAATGGCTGATTATGGCTCCTCAGACAGTGGCGCAAGCCTTGGCGATATCCTTGGCGCTGCACTCGCGAAAAAAGATGAAGGGGGCGCAGCTGACTCAGACGGTTAGGCAGCCTTNTAGAAANANAGCTAATAACATCNTNNGACNANGCTCCGNGTGATNGACTCCNCACGGAGCTNTTATTTCNTACGCNNATTTATAGATAGCTTGACGCTTGCGGNGGAAACAGTCATGCTTTTTANTCGTTTTAGAAGCAGGTAAGGTAACGNGTATGACAAANTCTGAGTTGATCGCCCGACTGGCAGAACNGAACCCATCCNTATATCACCGAGATCTTGAACAGCTTGTNAANACCGTCTTTGAGACAATCACCAAGGCTTTGGAAGNTGGTGATCGAGTGGAACTCAGAGGATTTGGTGCGTTTTCCGTACGCGAACGNAAAGCCAGGATTGGCCGGAATCCGCGCACCGGCGAACCCGTGAACGTTGAGGCAAAACGCATGCCCTTCTTTAAAATGGGTAAAGGAATGCGCGAACGGTTGAACAAATAAGCCTGCTGAACCGTCTGTGCTTTGCCAGACTGGTGTCACCACAAAATAAGTAAAAGGCGAAATGATGAGCTTAATCACTCGTGCGTGCTGGTTAACCCTGTTAGTCATCACAGGTGTCATCTTGGCAGGATTCGTCACTTCAAATCAGGGCCTAATCTCAATCCGTTTTTGGCCCACGCATGCCATTTTGCGTGCAGAGATTTGGGTTTTTATGCTTGCCACCTTTGGATTGGGCACAATCACAGGAGCTACAATTTTCTGGCTTCAAACCCTTAGCCTTAAAGCCCGTCTTTGGTCAAAGGCAAAACAGTTATCTGAACTGGAAGCCCACATTGAAGAAACAGAACAGCAGCTTAATGACCAACGCCCATCGGGCCACTATGGTCATCAAGCCCAAAGATTGCTTGCCAGCAAGTGACATTCAGACAACTAATCAGTCCTCTCAATTTCAAAACAGAGCCAGGTCAAACATGACAACAGCTGTTAAAATCTGCGGTATATCTTCACTGGATATCTATAGGCATTGTGCACAACTTGGCGTTGATTGGGTTGGCTTTGTGTTTTTTCCTACCTCACCTCGTCATTTGCAACTAACACAGGCCCGCGCACTAGCTGACGCTGCTGATACTGATACGCAGCTGACTGTCCCACCCCGACGTGTGGCTTTATGTGTTGATGCCAGCGATGANGAGCTGACTGCAATTATTGACGCGGCGCGTCCAGATATGCTGCAGCTTCATGGAAATGAAAATGCAGAACGTGTGCGGGCAATTAAATCAAAGTTTTCCCTCCCTGTGATGCCTGTTATCAAAGTGGCAGGCAAAGCAGATATAGAAAAGGCTGAATTATTTTCAGACTGTGCAGACTGGCTGTTATTTGACGCTGCACNAAATACAGCAATGATAAATAATGAGCCAAACCTTCCAGGTGGTACGGGAATGTCATTTGACTGGCAGTATTTGGCAGAAGCCGAATTGCNGCTGCCTTATATGCTTGCCGGGGGGCTGACAGCAGNAAACGTTGCTCAGGCTGTCAATCTCACCAACGCACCATGNGTTGATGTATCATCCGGAGTGGAAAAAAACCGTGGNGAAAAAAGCANAACAGCNATCTCTGCCTTTGTGAAAGCTGCAAAATTCGGGTAANGTAACAATCGGCNGAGCTGTGACCCTTTTANATATTATNAAGTGACATAACAAAAGATAGAGAGTCGACATGGGCGATACTGCACCGAATTCATACAAAACACTGCCTGACGAGGCNGGACGGTTTGGCATTCACGGCGGACGCTTTGTTGCTGAAACACTGATGCCGCTGATTTTGGAGGTTGAAAAGGCCTATACATCAACTAAATCCGACCCTAGGTTTGAAACGGAATTATTATATTATCAGAAACATTATATTGGCCGACCCTCCCCTTTATATTTCGCTCCCCGGCTGACTAAACATTTTGGTGGTGCAAAGCTCTATATGAAGCGGGACGAGCTAAACCATACAGGCGCACATAAAATCAACAATGTTCTGGGTCAGGCTCTGCTAGCAAAGCGAATGGGAAAGACCAAAATCATTGCGGAAACAGGCGCTGGCCAACATGGNGTAGCTACAGCAACGGCTTGTGCATTATTCAATCTTGAATGTGAAGTTTTCATGGGTGCGGAAGATGTGCGCCGTCAGAAGCCAAATGTGGATCGTATGCGTCTCTTGGGCGCAAAAGTGCATCCGGTTACATCAGGCACATCAACACTTAAAGACGCCATGAACGAGGCCTTNCGCTANTGGGTCGCNAATCCGGAAACACATTTCTACATAATAGGTACAGTAGCTGGCCCGCATCCATATCCTGAAATGGTCCGTGATTTTCAGTCTGTTATTGGCAAAGAAACAAAAGAGCAAATAAAACAAGTTGAAGGCTGTCTGCCTGATGCTCTGATTGCCTGTATTGGTGGCGGGTCAAACGCAATGGGGCTCTTTCACCCCTTTCTTGACGATGAGAGTGTCGCCATTTACGGAGTAGAAGCCGCTGGTCATGGAATTGNAACAGNCAAGCACGCTGCCAGCCTNACAGGCGGCGAACCTGGCATTCTGCATGGTAACCGCACCTATCTTCTCCAGACAAAAGAAGGCCAGATAAAAGATGCGCATTCCATTTCTGCAGGTCTTGATTATCCGGGCATTGGACCAGAACATGCTTGGCTTCATGATATAGGCAGAGTGAATTACGTCAGCGCAACAGATGAAGAGGCTTTGGGTATGTTTCACTTGTGCTCGCGCCTTGAGGGAATTATTCCAGCATTAGAACCCTCTCATGCACTGGCCTTCGCCTCCACATTGCTGCCTTCCCTTGATAAAGACAAGATTGTGATCCTGAATATGTGCGGGCGCGGCGATAAGGATCTTGAAGCTGTTCTACCTCTGCTGGAAGCCCGAGGCAAATTGTAAGAGGACAAATGACAAGGCGTTATGTTAAAAAGCCGAAAAAGACGGGATATTTTTTTATATGAGCAATCGTATTTCGCAATGTTTTGCCCATGCCAAAGCCGATAATAAAGCTGTTCTAGGTATTTTTGTGTCTGCTGGCGACCCGTCTGCTGAAGCTTCTGCTGCTATTCTGGACAAATTAGTTGAAAATGGTGCAGATATGATCGAACTTGGTATGCCTTTTTCTGACCCAATGGCTGATGGGCCTGCCATTCAGGCTTCTAGTCTGCGGGCTATCAAAAAAGGCATGACCCTAGCTGGAACCCTGGATATGGCCAAATCCTTCAGGGCGCGTCATCCAGATACACCTCTTATATTGATGGGGTATTATAATCCTATCTATATTTATGGCAAAGATACTTTTATCACAGATGCACTTGCCGCAGGTGTGGATGGCCTTATCATTGTCGATCTGCCGCCTGAAGAAGACAGCGAATTATGTGATGATGCCCGAACAGCGGGTCTTTCGTTTATCCGGCTTGTCACCCCAACGACTCTTGGTGATCGCCTACCTGTTGTTCTGGAAAAAGCTGGCGGTTTCATTTATTACGTTGCCATTGCAGGAATAACTGGAACAAAAAGTGCAGCAAAAGACACAATTAATGCTGCCTTCGCACGTATCCGTAAGGAAAGTAGCCTTCCAGCTGTCACTGGATTTGGGATCAGAACTGCCGAACAGGCAGCAGAAATTGCCCATATATCAGATGGTGTGGTCGTTGGCTCTGCGATGGTGTCTATCATTGAACAGGCCTGCGCAGAAGAAAGTCTGGATACAGAGAAACTGGTAAATTCTGTTGGCACATATTGCCGATCCTTGTCAGAAGCGATGAAACGGTCATAATCAGTTAACAGTAGACTGTCTGAAACAGGAGGCAAAAACATGAACTGGATTACAAATTCTGTCTTGCCCAAAATTAAAGCTCTGGTGCAGTCAAATGATGTGCCAGATAATTTATGGGTAAAATGTCCATCCTGTAATCAGATGCTGTTCCATCAGGAATATGAACAGGCCTTTCATTGCTGCACAACCTGCGGTCATCACGCCCCACTTCCACCAGAATTGCGGTTTAAGCTTTTGTTTGATGCAGACAGCTATCAAGAGGTTGAACTTGATGTATCTGCTGATGACCCTCTTAAATTCAAAGATAGTAAACGCTACCCTGAACGGCTGAAGGCCACCCGCGCAAAAACAGGTACACAAGATGCCATCGCGGTGGCAACAGGCACGATTCAATCCATAAGGACAGTGGTGGCCACATTCGACTTCCGTTTTATGGGTGGTTCAATGGGCAGGACAGTAGGTGACGGACTGCTGAAAGCTGCTAAAACTGCTGTCGCTGAAAAGGCAGCTTTGATTGTGGTCCCCTCTTCAGGTGGGGCACGCATGCAAGAAGGCATTCTCTCGCTAATGCAATTGCCGCGCAGTATCATCGCTGTTGAACAGCTGAAATCGGCTGGCCTGCCTTATATTGTGCTATTAACGCATCCGACCACAGGTGGGGTCACAGCATCTTTTGCCATGCTTGGTGACATTCAAATGGCAGAACCAGGCGCAATAATCGGTTTTGCAGGTCGCCGCGTAATTGAAGAAACTGTTCGTGAAAAATTGCCCGATGATTTCCAGACAGCTGAATACCTCGAAGATCATGGAATGATTGATATGGTTATTCCCCGCAACCAGCAACATGAAAAACTGGGTTCTATTCTGTCAATGCTTATGCATAAAGCTGAGACGTAGGCGAGCTGACGCTTGCCTGATATTGATTCAGCATTATGACGGTTTCGCCTGATAACCCCACGCTTATCCTGGACAGGCTGACGAAACTGCATCCCAAACTGATTGATTTAGGCCTTGAAAGGACCATCCAGCTGAGCAAAAAATGCGGAGCTCCACATCTTCACTTACCGCCTGTTATTCATATTGCCGGCACAAACGGTAAGGGCTCTGTTTCGGCATTTTTACGCAGCATGGCTGAAGCTGCTGGACTGTCCTGCCATGTTTATAATTCGCCGCATCTGTGCCGCTTTAACGAGAGGATCAGGTTGAATGGCGAATTCATCTCTGATGATGAACTCATTGATGTTCTCAGCGAAGTTGAAGGCGTGAATGGAAGCGACCCAATTACATTCTTTGAATCCACGACTGTCGCAGCCTTTCTAGCCTTCTCACGTCATCCGGCTGATCTTCTGATCCTTGAAACAGGTTTGGGCGGTATCTTTGATTCAACAAATATCGTGCCAGATACTGCCTGCACAATTATAACGCCCATCGCCTTTGATCATGAGCAATTCTTAGGCTCAGATATTGCCACGATCGCTCGGCAGAAAGCGGGCATTATGCGTTCTGGTAGGCCGTCAATATGGGCCAGACAGCAGCCAGAAGCCTATGCACAATTACAGCAACAGGCACGGCAGCTTTGTGTATATGTCCAAACAGAGGGAGAGGACTTTCACACCACAACCACTGCTTCAGGTGGCCTCAGCCTTAAGGCCGGCAGCGACACGATCACCACACCTCCACTGAGCCTTTATGGCCATCATCAGGCCCAGAATGCGGCGCTGGCCTTGATGGCTTTAAAGGGCAGCGGCCTCGCAACAGATTTGGCAGCGGCTGCAGAAGGGGCTGGTCAGGCAGACTGGCCAGCACGCGTTCAAAAATTGAAAGACGGACATCTTACCGAGCTGGCGGGCAGAACTGTCTGGCTGGATGGCGCACATAATGTACATGGGGCAAGGGCGTTAGTAGCCAGCTTGTCCTCACTTTACCCGCGTAAATGGATAATTGTGTTCGGGGCGTTGGACACACGCCCAGCAGATGAATTTCTGTCTGTCATTAAACCGATTGCAGATCGCATCTACTGTCTGACGATCCCTAACCAACCGGCTGCACTGGAAGCAAGTACGCTAGTCAGCCGCGCCCGAACACTCGGGCTGAAAGCAGATACAGCAAATGATATCTCCTCTGCCTGCAGAGCCATAGGCATACTTGGAGTAACTGACGATCAGCCTGTGATTATCTGCGGCTCACTCTATCTTGCTGGTGCTGTATTGCAGGCAAATGGGACTTTGCCTAACTAACCCTTACAGATTATCTACCACCCATTGTTCAAGGGCAGACTTTGGCATGGCCCCGATTTTTTCAGCAACCATCTCACCGCTCTTGAAGATCAACAGGGTTGGAATGCCTCTGACATTATAGTCCTGAGGCGTTTCAGGATTTTCATCAATATTCAGTTTTGCAATTGTAATCTGACCAGCATGTGAATCCGCAATTTCTTCGAGAGCTGGGCCAATCGCCTTACAAGGCCCACACCACTCTGCCCAGAAATCAACCAGAACAGGCTTATCTGATCCAAGTACATCGGTCTGAAAATTGGCATCTGTTGTCTTGATTGTTGGCATCGCTAGGCCCTCCTTGATAAGCTTGCAGCTGTGTTCACATAGCTCCATTCGTAGTGTACGAATTGACACCTCTCAGATCAAGATGATTAAGTTATATGCGTTTGGTTTGCATCAGTCATGANCAATAAGACTAGCAAGCTCTTCTTGTATTTGTGCATCTGAAATAANGGAAATTTCAGCTGTCTGTGTCCAGATCACCCAGCATGTGACCTTTTTAGCAGGANAGATCTGNCTCAAAAGTTCTGCATATACTGCCATTTGGCGAACATATCTAACGNGCATATCTGTCTTNTCCGTAGGTGGTGTACCTGTTTTAAAATCAGCCAAAAGAACATATGTTTCTCNTACAACAAGACGNTCAACCTGCCCCTGCACAACAAGGTGCCCAACTTTACCTGATATTGCCGCTTCGGCCAAGGCATCGGGGNCAAACAGACCGCACAAACGCTTATCTGTCATAACGGCCGTGGCCTGNCGGAGAAGCATCTGAATGTCTGCACGAGTCAGACCTTTCTGATGGTTAAGTGCAGCAACCCCTGTCAACAGAGAANCTGCGATTTTTTCAGCTGCTTCAGACCACTTATCTGCTGGTAAATATGGCAGAATTTCGAATAATTTGTGGACAAATTGCCCGCGCAATAACGCTGTTCGTCGGTTAGCAGCGGTAAAGGCAACAATCTGGTCCGGCTCACCCAANTNTGAGGGGACAAGCNGGAGAGCTTGCGTGGTTTCAGGCTCNGGTTCTCTGAAATACCAGGCAGGCGGAACACCAGCAGATAGCGGCACCGCAGACATGGCATCATCCTGTGAGCTAATATCCTCTCCTAGTGTTTCCAACCGCCAGACACCATCCGCATTTTGTATTGCTCCTGCGCAATGTTGAATCTGCCTTGCCAGGAGATCATGCCAGCTGTTTTCTAGCATTCGCTGGCGTGGCCTCTGCCAACCAGAAACAAACAGGGCCTGCTGTGCACGTGTCAGAGCAACATAAAGCAGGCGAAAGTCTTCCTCGTCTCTGATTTTTTTATTGGACTGTTTCATCTGCTCAATCATATCAAGAGGCACAGATTGTCCGGACGGCCAGTACAATCCTGTTGGCGTCTGAACCAGACTGCTAGAAGGATGTGTTGGCCGCAGCATATCCGGCAAATACACAATTGGGGCCTCAAGACCTTTTGCACCATGGATGCTCATCACCCTGATCTGGCCACCATGTTCGGTATCCATATCCCGTTTGACCTCACTTCCGCCTTGTCTAAAAAAATTCAAAAAATGTGTAAGGCCAGCCTGACCCTGCTGACCATGTTCGCGGGTCTGGAGCAAGAAGGCATTCAGACTGTCATCAACAGCAGGACCCAATCTGCTATGAAATGCCTGTCGGCCTCCTTCTGTCAGCACTAGACTGAAAAACTCAAATACAGGAAGCTGATCAGCAAGGCCCAGCCACCGCAAGAGCTTCTTGGCAGCTTTGGCAAACGGAGTTCCAGTCTCAGCTGCCATCACCAGAGCATCAAACAAGCTGGCCTCACCCCGACCAGTTGCCAGCTCAAACAGTTCATCTTCAGTTAGCCCTAACAGAGGTGATTTTAACAGGCAGGCCAGCTGCAAATCATCTTCAGGCAGAAGACACACATCCCCCAGTGCAAGCAGATCAAGAATTTCTATCTGATTATTCAGGACAATCCGATCAGAACCCGCAACTGGGATATTTTCCCGTTCTAACTCAGCACGCAGCAACGCATAGAAAGTATCGCGTTTGCGCACAAGAATCAGGATGTCCTGTGGGCGAATTGCCCGGCAAAATAGCTTTGTCTCGTTTCCTGCAAGAAGACCCTTTATATGCGCAACAACAGCATTGGCATGGCGGGCATCATTATCCTGGTGATCACTGAGATCCGGCGCATCAAACAGGGGCAGTTCTGTTTTTTCCTCACCAGTTGTTGCCGGCCAAACCTCAACCAGACCCGGCATACCTGTGCGAAAGACATCATGTGACCGGTAGGTTGAACTGCCGAGGCCTGTTACCTCATCTGCGCTCATCACGCAGTCCACAAAGCTTAAGACGGCCTGACTGGATCTGAAAGACAAGGTAAAATCGATTACATCAAACGGCTTCAGCACAGCTGAAGCACGTTGCATCCATGTCTGTTTTTGGTNAGCAAACGTTTTTGGGTCTGCGCCCTGAAAGCTGTAAATTGATTGCTTATAATCGCCAACTGCAAAAACAGTTTTGTGCTTAGCCTCTTCATCACCGTCAAAAAAAGAAGCCGATAATCTATCCAAAAGCTCCCATTGCGCCGGGCTAGTATCCTGTGCTTCATCGATCAGGAGGTGATTGATGCCCTGGTCCAATTTCCAGCGCACCCAGGCCATCATCTGTTCCTGCGCGAGAAGCTTATCCGTAAAAAAGATCAGGTCCTCATAATCCAACATACCAGCTGCAAATTTACGTGCCTGGAATTGCTGATAAACTGCTGNGCTGACTCGNGCAAGGGATTGGCTANGNAGAACACAGCGTTCTGCTGATTTCAGNTTAAAATAATGCCCAAGCCTTTCAATAATCTGAGCTTGAAATGCGGCGCATTCCGGGTCATATGCATCNACTTTCTTATCCGTCANCTTTTTGCGCCAGCCACCGTCTTTGGTNAGAAAAACGTNAGCAAGCGCAGCAATATCCATAGGCCTGCCCTCCTCATCTACCTCCAACCACATCTGAAGCTGATGGCCACGATCTGCCTGCTGCAATCCCCCTTTCAGCAAAGCTGTAATAATTCTGGCCAGCGGCATTTGCCTGATCTGAATAGCCAATTCCTGTTCTGCTGCAATCAGATCAACTTTATGTTCTACGCCAAGTTGCCGTCTTAATTCAGATTCATTATCAGACAGGCCCAACGGATCATCTGTGAAGCGCTGCAGATTATGACGATTATGCAATCCCGTTTTAATATGTTTGAGCGCTTGTTTTTCATCTGTTTGCTGGATGATGACAGACAAAGCTTCAGCCAGAAGCGCATCATGAAGTTGTCCTACCTGTTGCAACAAATCAAAAAAACAATCTGTAACCAGCCTGTCACTGTCCATTTCACTGAGCAGCTGAAAGTCAGGAGGAACTTTTGCTTCAACCGGAAAGCGTCTTAATACAGCCTGACAAAAGGAATGAACAGTTTCAATGCGGGGACCATCTTCATGATCAAGGATATTAGCAAACAGGCTGCGGGCTGTTTGAATCTGTGCTTGAGTGGGTCTGTACTCACCCAGCTTCTTTAATTCAAAAAGAAGGTCTGTTTGATCACAAATGGCCCAGATGGACAGCTGTTTATACAGCCGACTTTTCATTTCAGCAGCTGCGGCTTTGGTATAAGTGACACATAAAATTGTNTNTGGTGAAATGCCACTCAGCAACAGGCGTAACACACGCATGGTCAGAACCTGTGTCTTGCCTGTGCCCGCATTTGCTGAAACAAACACAGAAAGATTGGGGTTAGATGCTGCGATTTGCCGTAAGGTGGCCTGCGTCCCTTTTTGTCCGTCAACAACAGGCTCAGTCATCATCAACCTCATGGGGGCGCCATTCACGAACACGGGATAAATGCCGGTAATCCGAATAAGCGGGTCTGTCATGTGGACTGGGTTCAGGCAAATAGGGCTGATCTGCATGATCATANTTCACAATCAGGTCTTCTAAATGTTGTCGNTCCTTACCCTCATCAAAACCGTCAGNACGAACGGCGGTGACGCGCGCTGCCTGCTCATAACTGCCTGACAACTGCCAATATGATAAGTCTCTCAAACCCTTTAGCTGGTCATCCTCCGCAAATGTAAAACCGCCTGCCTGTGCAATAACAGCCTCAATCAGTAATTGCGTGGCCCGCCGTCTGGCAACCTTCGTTTTGGTCGGCGCTGGGCCTGTCTTGTAATCAATGATACTCAGAGTCCCATCATCATGAATATCCAGCCTGTCAGCGGTAGCTGTAACAATCACCGGGCCATGAGGCGCATCAAGTCTGATATGGCCCTTTAGTTCTGCGTAACTATGCTTCAGGGTCTGCCGCAGACTGTCTTCATGCTCAATAAACCAGTCGGCAATCAGCTGGAAGCGGGCCAGCCAGAATGCTTTTATCGGCGGATGCCCGAAATAGGGTGCAAAGACCGCCTCACCAAACCGGTACAACGTGTCTTTCGCATCAGCTGGAAGTTGACCAGCAGCATATTGGTCAATAAAGGCCGCAAGAGCTTTATGTGTTAGCGTCCCTCGCAACGCCGCATCCGGACGTCTGTCCACAGGATCAAGCGGCTTAAGCTTCAATATCTTTTTGGCGTAAATAAAATAAGGGTCAGAAATCCAATTATCAAATTCTGTCGCAGAAAACTGCCGTGGGCGCAGGGCAATTTCAGGTCGGGGGGCTGGCATATCAACGGCTTTTACAGGCTGACTTAGGTGAGATGTCAGCGCGGTCTCTATCGCAATAGGGATGTCAGTATGTAGCGTTTCTGAAAGCTGAGCCGCAATTAGAACAGCTTTCAGCCGTTCCAGCCACCGGCTTGGCGTAGTTGGGCTGTCATCAGCTCGCCTAGCACGTGTTATTGTGACTTCCGGGGTGCAAACCTGTATCAAAAAATCATGAGCAGACAAGCCAACACGCCAGCGCCGGTCAGGTAATTTCAAGGCTGTGCGGATGGTCTGATTGGTCCAGGGATCATAGTCCTGTCCAGGGGGCCAGCTGCTTTCATTCAGGCTGCCCAAAATAATATGATCAGCACTCTGCATCCGTGCTTCAACTGTTCCTAAAATAGCCAGACGAGGGTGCGATCGCCATGCTGACCGGACAGTCTGCTGACAGGAAANNACATGAAANACCTCANCATAATCANGTGCCTGAACCGNCATCGCTTTATCAGATGAGGCAATCTCATCCAGCAACTGGGCAGCAACCTTGCCATCCTCACTGTTCCAAAGAGCCAGCAGGGCTTCATTTTCTACATCTGTCTGGGCCAACTGTTCTGCTGCCTTGCCNTGNGCATCAGCCAGTTGGCCAAAACTGATATTCTGCGCGGCNAAAGCTTCAGTTANAGGCANAAGTGGGGTCAAAATATTCTGCTCATAAAACTGCTTTAGTTGACGCAGTTCTGGATCAGNAGNTAGTATTTTTGCAATGCCCTCTCTGTCATTTTGATGAAGATAGCCCCGCAATACNAGCCTTTCCAGCAAACGGGCAAGCTGTCTGAACTGCGGGGCAGGCAAACCACCACAAGCCAGGGGATGTTTAATAAGTGCAAGAAGCGCATGCGCTGAGCCCTCTTTGTTTGCCCATTCAGCGATCAGCTGCAGATAATGGCCTGTCCGCGTCAAAGGCAAGGGTACNCCAGCACTGTCATCCACANTCANGCCCCATTTCAGCAACGCGGCCCTGACNTGGCGGGCCAGCTGTCTGTCAGGGGTAACAAGCATTGCTGTCTTTTCGCTTGTTTCCAGCGTTTCCCGCANAAGACAAGCAATGATATCTGCTTCATGATGAGTGTCATTTGCCTCAACCAGACGAAGTCCTGTCAGGGCTGTGGCATCCACCTCTGGATGATCACGAGCAATTTGCCGCCATTGCGCAGTTTGTTCTGCAGGCAGAAGTACCTGCCGCATGAGGGCTGTGCGTGCTGCGATGACAGGCTGGCATCTGCAGGCAGGCCAGACAGGCACCATATCTGGTGTAATATCCAACGAGGCGAAGGTTGTGAAAAGCTGATGNAGAGGGTGGCCAACATCACNCAGAATGCTGCTCAGGTCATCTGTGCTGACTAGCGACCCATCATGTCCGGGAAAAACCAGCAGGCCTGCCGGCAAAGCCCTGACAGCACGCATCAANGCAACAGTCTTAGGCAGACTTCCGGTTGAGCCCGCCAGAATAACAGGTGTTTTTGGCGGCTGTTCAGACCAGTTGTGAAGCTGTTTGTCCAATANGGCCAGACGACGAACAGATGGATCCATCACACCNANCTCTTTTGTGATTTCTGGCCAGTTTTGCAAAACAATCCCNAGAAAAGTCANAATTTCTGACCAATGTCTGGCAAATTCTGGTGGTATATCTGCTTCTTTTAAATCGGAAAAACACCCACCAGACTGATAAATCTGTTCCAAAAACCGCGCGAGGCTTGCTGCCAGCCGAAAAGCCTGTGCAGCAGATAGTGGCTGGCCGCTAACCGACCGGCTTTGTATAAGACGGGCGAGAATCATTTGTCTGTCTGTCAGGCTGATGGCAGGCAGAAGATCAGATAAATCATCTGCTTGGAAATGCTGAGACAAATAACCAGGGTCTAGCTCATCCACATCACCAATAGGCTGCATATCTGGCAAAAACAGTGCCTGNCCCTCTGACTGCTGGATAAAGGCTGCTTTCAAAGCCTGTGCCGCCCGGCGAGAGGGCAGCAGAATTTTTATCTCCGCCAACTGCTCTGGCGTCTGGACAGAAGCCAGAATGCCTACTGCTAGATCCTGTGCAAAGGGCAGACCCGCCGGGATAGTGTAAATGCCACGGGCCAGCAATTCATTGAGTGAGGGTGAGGACCGCGTAAAAGAAATCATAACTAAAACTATAAGNTAGTTTTNCTGTTTCAGTCAGCCCAAATCAGCNCAGATTNTTGCAAAAAATTGCAAAAACAGATNTCGTCTAGAATTATGAAAAGTAATCCTGCTTGAACTGGTNAAGAATTTCTGCTGCTGCTGCAAGGGCCNCCACACGAGCCNCTNTATCAGATCCCATGGCCANATCAATTCTGATCTGGTCAGCCGGCAGCCATTCCTGAAGTTTATCCGGCCATTCAANNAGACAGCAACATGCATAAAACGCATCTTCTATCCCAAGAGCGAGGGCTTGTTCTGCTGTTTCAAGGCGATAGAGATCCATATGCCAGACCTCAAAGCCAGCATCAGACAGGTAGGGCTGAACAAGGGTAAAGGTCGGGCTAGGAATGTCATCTTGTGGTCCACAGAAAGTAGTGATCATTGCCCGTGCAAGTTCTGACTTACCCGCTCCTAAAGGCCCTGAAAGACAGAATACGCGACCAGGAGCAATGAACTGTGACAAACAGTTCGCAAACCGCTTTGTTTGCGCAAGATCAGACAAGGTAAGGGCGAGGCTGTCCAGCATGTTATCTTCCTGTGGGCCCTACCTGCATGCCATGGGATAGGCCTAGCNTTTTGCTGGTCAGTATCTGTATTGTTCTGTTTTGAATGGGCCTTGCTGGCTTACACCAATATAGTCTGCCTGGTCATCACGCAAGGTTGTCAACGTAGCCCCAACCTTCTCTAGGTGAAGGGCTGCGACCTTCTCATCGAGATGACGCGGCAATGTATAAACAGTGTTATTATAACTGTCATGACTAGTCCACAGCTCAATCTGGGCTAGAACTTGATTGGTGAAAGACGCTGACATCACAAAAGAAGGATGACCTGTGGCACAACCCAGATTAACAAGACGGCCCTTCGCAAGCAGAATCATACGCTTACCATCAGGAAATTCCACCTCATCTACCTGTGGTTTGACTTCACGCCAAGTCATATTTGACAGAGATGAGACCTCAATTTCATTATCAAAATGACCGATATTACAGACGATAGCGCGGTCTTTCATCTGCCGCATGTGATCAAGCGTAATCACATCTTTATTGCCTGTAGCTGTGACAAAGATATCCGCTTTTCCAGCTGCCTGTTCCATGGTCACAACCTCATAGCCTTCCATTGCTGCCTGAAGTGCGCATATCGGGTCGATTTCAGTCACCAACACCCGGGCCCCGCCCTGACGCAGTGAAGCAGCAGACCCTTTACCCACATCACCATAGCCGCAAACCAGCGCAACTTTACCTGCCAGCATCACATCTGTCGCCCGACGGATGCCGTCAACAAGGGACTCACGACAACCATAAAGGTTGTCGAATTTTGATTTTGTGACAGAATCATTCACATTAATCGCCGGGAAGGGCAGCTGGTTCTTTTCAGCCATCTGATNAAGGCGCAAAACGCCTGTCGTGGTTTCTTCNGAAACGCCAACAATGGCATCTTTCTGCCGNGTAAACCAGCCAGGGCTTGCTGCATGTCGCTTGTGCAGCTGGGCTTTNAGGTATTCTTCTTCTTCTGATGCCGGCTCAGCCAAAACATCCTCACCANCCTCAAGACGCGCGCCAAGAAGAATATACATTGTGGCATCACCGCCATCATCCAGAATAAGGTTGGCAGGCTGACCGTCAGGCCAATCAAAAATCTTATCAACATAGGCCCAGTAATCTTCCAATGTTTCGCCCTTTATGGCAAACACAGGAATCCCCNCATCAGCAATGGCCGCTGCTGCCTGATCCTGCGTTGAGAAAATGTTGCAAGATGACCAGCGAAGCTCGGCCCCTAATTCTGCCAGTGTTTCGATAAGCACCGCTGTCTGAATAGTCATATGCAAACAACCGGCAATACGGGCACCTTTTAAGGGTTGTTTTCCTCCATATTCATCACGAAGAGCCATAAGCCCGGGCATTTCATTTTCTGCAATTGATACCTCACGGCGGCCCCATTCTGCCAACCCAGCATCAGCAATNACAAAATCCTGTGTCATCTATAAACTCCGTGTAAAACAGATAAAGAAAAGTTCTNATCAAACTATGCNATGTGCTATCAAACTTCTCTGCGAATAGCAAATCTAAGACACTTCGCGGTGATGAACAGATACGGGTAGGGCTTTCTCTTTTGCCCATCTAGCAAACCATTGTGCGGACACAACAGATCGGTGTTTGCCGCCTGTACAACCAAAAGCCACTGTGACATTNGGTCTGCCATCACCTGTTTGGCTTGGCAGCGTCTCCGCAATCAAATCAGTTACCCGTTCCATGAAAGAAGGAAAAAGTGGGTCTGCCTCAACAAATGAACGGACAGCATCATCTAAACCTGTTTTTTCACGCAAATTACCCTGCCAATGCGGGTTATTCAGAAAGCGCATATCAAAAACATAATCTGCCGATTCTGGAAGGCCCTTTTTATAGGAAAAACTTTGGATGGTGAGTAGGGCATCATCCTGGTTTGGCAGCCCTAGTCGCGAAAGCAGTTCTCTTCGGAACTCATCCGGCGCACGACCTGTGCTATCTATCTCAATATCAGCTAAATGTGCAACGCTGCTCAGTGACAGACTATCCATTTCAATTGCTTTTTCTATACTTTCTACCTGTTCTGCAAGTGGATGCCGCCGACGTGTTGTTTTGTATCGCCTCAACAGCTCTTCTGTTGAGGCTTTTATGAGCACCACCTGGCAGCGCTCGCGCATTGCTGATTTCAAATTTTTGACCAGCCGAATTACCGCCTCAGGGTCAAACCCTGCTGTCCGTAAATCAACACCAATTGCCAGCTTTGTGTTCTCTGTCTCAACAGACAGGGCGACAAGCTGGTCCACCAATGCCAGAGGCAGATTATCAACAGCTGTAAAACTAGNATCTTCCAAAATATTTAAAGCCGTAGAGTGGCCTGAACCAGACTGACCAATCACAATCACCAGTTGGACAGTGTCATCGNTGCTAATTTGTCCTCCTCGGTCAGCAGCACCTTCCAAATTTTCAGAAGAAATTTTCGTCATAGCCTGAAGCTTAGCAAAATTTAACTTAGCGGGCCAGTGGCAGACAAAGCGTGAATATCGCCCCGCCATCTGGCCGATTGGCAGCTGTCAGGCTGCCCCCATGGGCATTGGCAATCTGCCTAGCTATAGACAGCCCTAAACCTGAATGCTGACCGAAATTTTCATCTGGCGGGCGTTCCGTGTAGAACCGCTGAAAAATTTTCTCTTCCTTACCCTCTGGTAAGCCTCCGCCTCTATCTGCCATCGTTATGACAGCAAATCCCTTTTCACGTTTCAGATTTACCTCNACAGGTTCATTTCCCCTGTGGAATGTCCGCGCATTCGCAACAAGATTATCAAGTATCTGGATGATCCGCGTGCTGTGGATTGCGGCTTTAACAGCCCGTCTTGGCGCGGTGAGANACAANACATTAGTGCCATGGCGCGCGGTGTATACAGCTACCCAGTTTTCAAGAAGGTCTCCAAGATTATAAATTTTTGNTGACTGCAGAGATAATTCTGCATCTACACGGCTGGCTTTCGAAATATCCGAGATCAATCTGTCCATCCGCTGAATGTCTGCNAGAATAATGTCCATCAATTTGCGTTGCTGCTGTGCATTATCAATACGTGAAACGGTTTCAACGGCAGAACGAAGTGATGTTAATGGATTTTTAATTTCATGTGCCACATCTGCAGCAAAGCCAGCAGTTGCCTGAATCCTCCGCTGCAGTTCTGTTGTCATATCCACAAGAGCTAGTGACAGCTGACCGATTTCATCTTTGCGTTCAGGAAGGCCTCTAAGCGGAGTTGTGGCATCCATGGTTTGCCTTAATTTGTCTGCAGATGCTGCCAGAAAAACAATCGGGCGCGTAATCGAGCGGGCAAGATATAAGCCCAGCAGCACAGTCACAAAAAGAATGCCTACAAATAACTGCACAAAAGCCCACTGAACATTTTCAATCTCGCGTTCGATGGTGCCGCCGGTACTGGTCATTAACAGAGCACCTTTCACAATCCGCAAATCCTGAATTGGCAGACTTACAGAAATGACCAGCTGACCTCTGGGGTTGCGCCAGATACTGCGCATCACTTCACCAGAAAGAGCATGNTGGATATCTGGAAAACTATCCGCATGCCGCAANCCGCGCATATTCATCACAGGAATGGCAGCTTTATTGCTAAACATATCAGCAAGGCCATTCATCACTTGTACAATTTTGATTCGGATTCTTTCCTTAACAGTCTCAACAGGCTTCTTTTTTACCCTNATTCGGCTGCGGGTTGCCCCCCTTTTGTTGGTATCAGCCATAATTTCACCCGAGGGCTGAAAGACACGTGCGCGAAGCTGTGTACCATAGCCTACCAAAGGCAATAAATGATGCATTGTCTGAGGGGCCAGTCCCCGCAAGCCAAAGGGACGTTCGCGCGTATCCTCAAGTGCTAGAGATCTTGCCAATATGCTCCCTTGACGCTCAAGTGCTTCAAATTCAGCCTGAACCAGAACAGACCGATATTGATCAACTGAAAATAGGCCAATGAAAAACAAGGCCAGTGGGAACAGCATAATGGCTAGAATACGGGCAGATAAAGGGCTTATGAAGGACGGCCAGAACTGAGTTTTTTCAGCCAAAATAACACATCTCCTGCCTGTTCAAAAGACCTGTGCAAGCAATGCTTTATTTNCAGATGAANACAGTCACCTGCTTTGCTTTCATCAGTCAACCTTATATTTATANCCAATNCCATAAAGTGTCTCAATTNTGTCAAANNCAGGATCTGATGCACGGAATTTTCGGCGNATGCGTTTGATATGACTGTCAATCGTNCGNTCTTCNAGGAAAATNGTATCACCATAAGCTGCATCCANTANCTGATCGCGGTTCTTTACGTGNCCTGGCCGNACCGCAAGAGCCTGAAGAAGGAGAAATTCTGTGACTGTCAGCTTCACTTCAAGTCCTCTCCAGGAGCATAAATGCTTGTCGGGGTCCAGCACCAAATCACCTTGTGACACAACTGCACCTGAGAAGGGATCACCACCTTCAAGCCCAGTTCGCCGCAACACAGCCTTAATTCTGGCTAGCAGCAGGCGTTGGGAAAAAGGCTTTGTAATGTAATCATCTGCGCCTATACCCAACCCTAAAGCTTCATCAAGCTCATCATCCTTGCTGGTCAGAAAAATTACTGGCAACGCCGAACGCTGACGCAACTTATTCAGCAGTTCAGTACCATCCAAACGTGGCATTTTAATATCCAAAATGGCCAGAGCTGGTGGCTTTCGCAGCAAACCGCTTAAGGCCTGCTCACTGTCAAAATAAGTGTCAACTTCATACCCTTCTGCCTCAAGCATTAGAGACACTGATGTTAGAATATTTTGGTCATCATCAACCAATGCCAGTCTGGTTGTCATGCTGTCCTCTTCAGATATTCTTGTTTTTCATNATACCAGTAAGTTGAATACAATCCTATCACGATCAAACTGAGGCCGTTCGAAGGCAGAAATAAGGCACAGTATTACCCAAAATCAAGTTATTTATTAATGCGCTTCAGACCAGCTTTGAGCAATTCCCGCCTCAGCAATCAACGGTACTTTCAGCTTAACGACAGGCTCTGCTGCCTGCTCCATAACAGATGTGATCACCTTTACTGCCTGAACAGCATGCTTTTCAGAGACTTCAAAAATCAGCTCATCATGAACCTGCAGCAGCATCAAAGCATCAAGCTTTGCAGANGCAAGCGCGNCTGGCAAACGGCACATAGCTCTCTTNATTATATCAGCTGCACTTCCCTGAATAGGTGCATTTATTGCCTGGCGTTCAGCGAAACCACGCATAGCTGGGTTCTTTTCATAAATCTGCGGAATATGGATACGCCTGCCAAACAACGTTTCAACAAATCGTTTGTCACGGGCAAATTGTTTAGCCTCATCCATATAAGATTTAATGCCAGGAAACCGTTCAAGATAAGCATTTATAAAATCGCGTGCTTCACCTCGCGGCACAGAGAGCTGACGGGCCAATCCAAAACCAGAGATGCCGTAAATAATGCCAAAATTTATAGCCTTTGCCCGNCGCCGCGTCTCTGGATCCATCTGTTCCAGTGACACGCCAAATACTTGTGCTGCAGTTTGTGCATGAATATCCACACCTTGCCTGAAGGCTTCGATCATACTGGCCTCATTAGCCACATGTGCCACAAGTCGTAATTCAATTTGGCTGTAGTCTGCAGAAATGAGCTTATAGCCTGGCCTTGCCACAAAGGCTGTCCTAATTTGTCGGCCTTCAGCTGTGCGGATTGGAATATTTTGTAAATTTGGATCAGATGAGGATAGACGACCCGTCGACGCACCTACCATCGAAAATGAGGTGTGCACCCGTCTTGTCCGCGGGTTTACCGATTTGGTCAATGCGTCTGTGTAGGTTGATTTCAGTTTAGCTAGCTGCCGATAATCTAGAACAAGACGCGCAATTTCAACGCCATTTGCTGTTAATTCTTCCAGAACATCAGCGCCTGTTGACCAGGCGCCTGTTTTCGATTTCTTTCCCCCTTCAAGACCCAGCTTGCCAAACAAGACGTCCCCCAACTGCTTGGGTGAGGCCACATTGAATTCCTCCCCCACAAGATCGTGTACCTCAGCTTCCAAATTGGCAATTCGCAGCGAAAAATCAGCAGACAGTCTTTTCAAAATAGTTTGATCAACAGCGACCCCCTGAGCTTCCATCTGCGCTAAAACAGGGATCAACGGGCGCTCAAGCCGCTCATATACATGGGCCATGCCTTCGCGGGCAAGACGCGGCTTTAGCATCATCCATAATCTCAAAGTGATATCCGCATCTTCAGCAGCATATGCACAGGCTTTCTCAAGTTCAGCCTCAGCAAAAGAAATCTGGTTTGCACCCTTTCCACAGACATCTTCATATTTAATTGTATTTACCTGAAGCAANTTTGCAGCCAGATGATCAAGCCCATGCCTTTCTGTTCGCCCAGCATCCAAAACATAAGACATGCACATCGTGTCATCCACAGCCCTTAACAAAAAGCCGCCATTGACTTCATGCAAAAAAATATGCGCGTCGTATTTCAGATTATGCCCTACTTTCAGCACTGACACATCTGTACAAAGTTCTTGCAGCCGCGCCAACGCAAAATCTAAATCTATCTGATCAGGCAAACTGTCCTGTTCTTGTCTAGAGCCTGATTCACTGCCAAAGTCAAGGCCTTGTTGCGCTTCTGTGCCGGGCCCTGACTGGCGATGCCGCAAAGGAATATAACAGGCTTTTCCCGGCGCAGTTGCTAGCGCAACACCAACCAGTTCAGCTGCAGCCGCATTCAGACTAGTTGTTTCAGTATCAATGGCCACAAAGCCCTGCTGACGGGCATCATCTAGCCACCTGTCCAGCTGCGCAGGCGTTGTCACCAGCTCATAATTAGTCTGTTCAACCAGAGGCGGTAGAAGNTCACTAAAGGGTCCNGCAACAGCATTACCGATATCCCCTGCAGAAGNGTGCCGCTGTTGTGAAGCCGGCAAGCTGCCCCCTAAACTTGNGATCAGGGACTTAAAATCCTGTTCTGCAAGAAACGCCATGAGCCTATCTTGGTCACGTGCTTGTGTTTGAAGCTGTTCAATGCTGAAAGGCAAATCTACATCATCTTTTAAGCAAACCAACTGGCGCGAAATGCGGGCCTGTTCAGCAAAATTTATAAGATTTTCACGCCGCTTTGGCTGTTTGATAGTCTCTGCCCCCGCAAGCAAACTGTCTAGATCGCCAAACTGGTTAATGAGCTCAGCTGCCGTTTTGATTCCAATGCCCGGTACTCCCGGCACATTATCGGTAGAGTCACCTGCCAAAGACTGGACATCAATAACTTTGTCCGGGCCAACACCGAATTTTTCAATTACCTCTGCCGCCCCGATCGTTTTGTTTTTCATTGGATCAAGCATGGAGACAGAACCGCGCACAAGCTGCATTAAATCTTTGTCTGATGAAACAATTAAACTGGACATATTTTGATTTTCTGCAGCACGCGCAAATGAGGCTATCAGATCATCAGCTTCAAAGCCGGGCATCTCCAGAACAGGCAGGCTCATCGCCTTAGCAGCTTCACGAACAAGTGGAAACTGAGGTACAAGTTCTTCTGGTGGTTCTGACCGGTTCGCTTTGTATTCAGGGTAAATATCATTTCGGAATGTGACCCGCCCTGCATCAAAGATGACCACCACATGAGATGGTTTTAAATCTTCTGTAAGCTTCAGCAACATTTTGGTAAAGCCAAACACAGCATTTATCGGCGTACCATCCGGACGCGTCATCATTGGCAAGCCATGGAATGCTCTGAAAATGTAGCCTGAGCCATCCACAAGAACNAGTTTTTCAGGTTTTTTCGCACTCATCTTGGGGCCAAATGATACGGAATAGCCAATGCTATCATCAGCAGACTCACTTACTAACAAATTGGCGTGAGCAATAGGGGCATACCGCCAATGTGCCTCCGGACGGCTGTACTATCAGGGTCAGCCAGATAACCGGATGACCAAGCGCGCCGCCGCCATCACAACTGATCCGACTGGTCCCTTGCGGCACTTCAACAGTATCAACCAAGGGCCCTAATGGTGGATCATTTAGCTTTTTTGCATTTTCCTGCACTGACATAATGAATGGGCTCTCCACCTTCTAATGCTTGTCAGATCGCACAAGCCTATGTGCAATCAAAGTTATGTTTTGGCCATTACACGGCTTTTTTTGAGCTATATGTTCTACCGGTTATGACTATAGCCTATCCTCATAAGTCAGATCAAATTTGAAAAACAAAAAATACCTTGAATTTGTGTTTTTAAGTGACTGCGCCTATATCTGAAGTCCAGTCTTATTTATAGCTTTTGAAAGATATACTGCCAGATGTCCGCCGCCCCCTTAACCTTCATGCCTGCTGATACCGCCCTTGATGAAGACACTGCAATTGTCGCACAGAATCTTGTTAAAACATATAAGAGGACATCAACCACCGAACCTAAACAGGCATTGAAAGGCATTGATCTGTCGGTGCCAAAGGGCTGTATTTTTGGACTTTTGGGGCCAAATGGGGCAGGCAAGTCCACTTTCATAAATATCCTGGGCGGCACTGTTGTGAAGACTAGCGGCAGCGTATCTGTGTGGGGCACAGACATAGATAAGGATCCGCGTCAGGCCCGCGCGAATATCGGTATTGTCCCACAGGAGCTGAATATCGATGTGTATTTCACGCCGCGCGAACTTCTTCATTTCACCTCCGGTCTTTACGGTGTGCCTAAAACAGAACGAGATATTGATGCCATTCTGGAGACAGTTGGATTGACGGAACAGGCTAATGCCTATGCACGTTCATTATCAGGGGGTATGCGCAGACGCCTTTTGGTGGGAAAAGCGATGGTNCATCAGCCGCCTGTGCTGGTTCTGGATGANCCNACAGCTGGTGTGGATGTCGCCTTGCGCCAGCGCCTGTGGCATACNATNCGNGATCTAAATGTAAAAGGTGTCACCATTGTNCTCACTACTCATTATTTGGAAGAAGCAGAGATGTTATGTGACCATGTGGCAATTTTAAACCACGGGCGAATTATTACCTCATCGCCAAAGNCAGAGCTNTTAAAGTCAGCTGCCCAGAAAGATTTGAGCGTTCAGCTTCCCAGCGGATGGCCAGACCCACTTCCAGAGGATTTGGCAAGGTTAAACCCACTGCGCACAGAGACCGGCTTGAAGATCAGGTTCAACCCAAATGACACAACCGCCGGNGATATTCTGGCGCANCTNACCCGGCATAACCTTATTATTGGCGATGTCAGAACGGATGAGCCNGATTTGGAAGATATATTTNTGCAATTGACTAGCAAAGTTGACTGAACTTTCNGATCAACTTCAGATGCAAAAGAGTTGTCACCTTAGTCAAAATCAATTAAACACGCTCTCGTAACTAAATGCACCCGTAGCTCAGCTGGATAGAGCGCTGCCCTCCGAAGGCAGAGGTCAGAGGTTCGAATCCTCTCGGGTGCGCCAATCTTTTCAATAACTTAGCTATTTATAAAAAGCGTCTCAAAGCACTTTGCTCCAAATGCAGCCCTAAAATATCCATCTTGAATTGCTTGTTTTACGTCTTGTTCTTTAATTTGAGTCTGAGGGGTCAAAAAAACCGGTCAGATACGGTAACGGAGTGAAATCTAGTTTTACTGTGACATGAGCTGCTGACCTCATTAAAGATTTCGTCTTCTGGTCAACTCTAGTTGTAAGTTGATTGATCAACTCTATGTCTCTCTCCTTCGTGGCATACATTCTAAGTTCTGTGTTTATGTGAGAATGATGGTATTCATCTATCTTCATTGCTCGCGATTTACAAACACCCGCGGTTGGATCAAGATCGAGAATAATGCTCTCTATAGCAAGCATCAGCGCCTTGATATCAATTTCAAGGTCAGAGGTATATTTGATATCGGTATGTGGCATAGAAAACTCTACTTATACTTCTGTGTACGATTGGCGAGAGTAAGACCGCAACAGGCACCTCATGTTGACATAAAAAAGGACTGCGCAAAGGCAGTCCAAGTTTAGGGAGGAGATTTTCATTCTTTCGGTTTAACGTCCGAATGTGACTCCTTCTTATCCGTTTCTGGTTCAGAGGAAGGCACTGTGTCTCTTACTTGTGGTATAATGATGGAATAGACTGAGTTCTGATTGGGCATTTTTTCAGGACTATCCACCATGGTAGTTTTTATGTTCGCCATATCAATCTCCTTATTTTGCTTGGGTGGCCCCTGCTTTGAGATAACCCATTTGCCTGTGTAGATGGGGTGATCTGGACCAGCAACTTTGAAGCTTGTAATCTTAGCCATTACTTCCTTCCCTTTTTCCTGAGGGGTTGAGAAGCTAACTCATGGCCGAGAGCAATTTGGATAGCTAATTCCTCCCAATCAGGCTCTCCACCTTCCTGCTTTCTCAGCTTTTGGTATGTTTCAGGCGTGTCCCCGCCACAGGACGCCAAAACAAAAGATTTAGCTTTCTCATCAACAGGACCCCTTAGGTTCCAAGAAAAGCCTTCATAAACGTGTTTTTCAGATGTTTTTGACATATCAATGTCCTCCGCTTTAGTGTTTTTGACTTTATGTCAGGGCACACAAGTTGGTAATTAAATGCCCGACCCGTCATGGTGGGTCAGTCCAAAAGATTATGCTAATTAGCGTATCCCACTCTTCTGAAACCTATTTCTTCTGCCTCTGCAACAGAATTCACATATCTCTCGCCATCAACATTGCCAATGATTATAGAGTCATATTGCTTATCAAACGGTAAATGATAGAGCTTTTCACCAGTATGTCTGGTTATGTTGCATTTAACCATTGGGTAATCTTTAGAAAGTGGGACATGCCTGAAGGTAATAGAGCAATGTTTTGCAACCTTCGTTGCTACCTCTGATAGGCCCGTTGTTGAAAAGAGATGCCCTGAGATTTTTATGGTTTTCATAATCTCTTTTGCTTTCTTTCTGCCGTGTTTTAAAACTAAAGCCTCACGCAGCTGAAATCTATAATGGGTCACCGTAGCAAAAAGCTGGTAAACATGTTTTTCGTGAATTTGTTTTTTTTGTGACCAACATTTTGCTTGGATTATTTGATGTTCATTTCCTCTGATACAAACCAAGTCTCTTCCTAAATCCTCGTACCCACCTAGAACGCCCGTAAAGGCTACTCTCCAGCCATCTTCTTCATAGAGATATCCGATATACCGCTCATAAAGTCTGCCAATTTCTAATCGACAGAAATTCCTTTTTCTAAAATTATCAAGAGCAGTTTGGAAGTTCTCTGCATTGTAAGAGACCGTCTCTTTTCCTGTTAATTCTGTGTCCATATCGCTTTTACGACATGTATCCAAAACCACACTGCCCTGGTCAGCGATTTCTTTTAGTTCAGAGGCTCCAGGAAGGTGCTGGGTAAGAAAGTTAAGTGCATCTCTTAATTTGTCTAATTCTGACATGTTTTTCTCCGCTTTAGTGTTTTTGACCTTATGTCAGGGCACACAAGTTGGTAG